>NZ_JBPQTS010000078.1:0-32163 GCF_051386455.1 Streptomyces sp. URMC 124 | reverse complement strand
CGCCCCGCTTCCCCCCGCACCCGCCCGTTCCCTTACGCCCCGCCGCAGCGCTGGGCGTCCCCTAGCCGTACCCCGGCCCCGTCGAGAGGACCCCTCGTGCCCGCCGCCGCCCGCTCCGCCCGCCGCCGCGCACTCGCCGCCGTCGCCGCCCTGCCCCTGCTGATCGGCGCCCTCGGCGCCTGCGGCTACGGCTCGGAGAAGGACACCGCCGCCGCGGGGTCCGCCGGGTCCGCCGGGGGGAAGGACACGCACGGCAGGAAGCTCTCCGCCGACACCGTCCGGATCGGCTACTTCCCCAACATCACCCACGCCACGCCGCTGGTCGGCGAGCAGGAGGGGCTGCTGCAGAAGGAGCTGGGCGGCACCAAGCTCCGCTCGACCACGTTCAACGCGGGCCCGTCCGAGATCGAGGCGCTCAACGCGGGCTCTATCGACATCGGCTGGATCGGCCCGTCGCCCGCGATCAACGGCTACGTGAAGTCCAAGGGCAAGAGCCTGCGCATCATCTCGGGCTCGGCCTCGGGCGGGGTGAAGCTGGTCGTCGACCCCAAGAAGATCTCCTCTCCGGACGACGTCAAGGGCAAGCGGATCGCCACCCCGCAGAAGGGCAACACCCAGGACGTGGCGTTCCTCCACTGGATCGCGGAGAAGGGCTGGAAGGTCGACCCGCAGAGCGGCAAGGGCGACGTCTCGGTCGTCCGCACGGACAACAAGGTGACCCCCGACGCCTTCAAGTCCGGTTCGGTGGACGGTGCGTGGGTGCCGGAGCCGACCGCCTCGAAGCTGGTCTCCGAGGGCGGCAGGGTGCTCCTGGACGAGTCCGCGCTGTGGCCTGACGGGAAGTTCGTCATCACCAACGTGATCGTGTCGCAGAAGTTCCTGGACGCGCACCCCGACGTGGTCGAGGCCGTGCTGCGCGGCTCGGTGAAGACGAACGCCTGGATCAAGGCCGACCCCGAGAAGGCGAAGGCTTCGGCGAACACGGCGCTCAAGAGGCTCTCCGGTAAGGAGCTGCCGGCCGGGATCCTCGACCCGGCCTGGAAGTCCATCGAGGTCCTCGACGACCCGCTGGCCGCCTCGCTGGAGGCCGAGGCCGCCCACGCCGTCAAGGCCGGGCTGCTGGAGGAGCCGGACCTGGCGGGGATCTACGACCTGACCGTGCTCAACAAGATCCTCAAGGCCGAGGGCAGGCCCGCGGTGACCGCCGCGAAGCTCGGCAAGCAGTAGCCGCCCGCCCGTCGTATCCCGCCCCATCCCCAGGAGGTGACCGGATGGCCCCGGCACTGACGACCGACAAGGCCGGCCCGGCCGAGCTCGCGGGCCGCGAGCCCGCGGCGGTCCGGATCGAGAACGTCCACAAGTCCTTCGGCCGGCCCGGCACGGCCCAGCCCGTGCTGGACGACATCTCGCTGGAGGTGCGCCCCGGCGAGTTCGTGTGCCTCCTGGGGGCCTCGGGCTGCGGCAAGTCCACCCTGCTGAACCTGGTGGCCGGGCTGGACCGGCCGACCGCCGGGACCATCGAGGTGCCCGGCGGCCGCCCGGCGCTGCTGTTCCAGGAGCACGCGCTGTTCCCCTGGCTCACCGCCGGGCGCAACGTCGAACTGGCGCTGCGGCTGCGCGGCGTGCCCCGCGCGGAGCGGCGGCCGGAGGCGGAGCGGCTCCTGGAGCTCGTACGGCTCTCCGGCGCGTACGGCAAGCGCGTGCACGAGCTGTCGGGCGGCATGCGGCAGCGCGTCGCGCTCGCCCGCGCCCTGGCGCAGGACAGCCAAGTGCTCCTGATGGACGAGCCGTTCGCGGCACTGGACGCGATCACCCGGGACGTCCTGCACCACGAGCTGACCCGCATCTGGTCCGGGACATCGCTGTCGGTGCTGTTCGTCACGCACAACGTCCGCGAGGCGGTGCGGCTCGCGCAGCGCGTCGTGCTGCTGTCCTCGCGGCCGGGGCGAGTGGCCCGGCAGTGGGCCGTGGACATACCCCAGCCCCGCCGCATCGAGGACGCGGCGGTGGCGGACCTGTCCGTCGAGATCACCGAAGAACTGCGGGGGGAGATCCGCCGTCATGGCAGGCACTGAGACGAGTCCCCGGAGCACCTCCGGCGGCCCGCACGACCTCGCCGGCCTGGAGGCCGGGCTCGACGCCCTGGACGCGGTGGAGGTCCGGCGGGCCCCCTTCGCGCAGGTGCTGCTGCACAAGGTGCTGCCGCCCCTGACGGCCGTCGTCCTGGTCCTCGCGGTCTGGAAGCTGCTGGTCGTCGCGGAGGTCACCGACGCCTACAAGCTGCCCGATCCGTCCGCGGTGTGGCACAGCCTTCAGGAGCTGTGGCTACGGGGCACGCTGCTGGACATCGTCTGGACGTCGGTCTCGCGCGGCCTGCTGGGCTTCGCCGCGGCGCTCGCCCTCGGCACGCCGCTCGGCCTGCTGGTCGCGCGGGTGAGGTTCGTCCGGGCCGCGCTCGGCCCGGTCCTGTCCGGGCTGCAGTCGCTGCCGTCGGTCGCCTGGGTGCCCGCGGCGGTGATCTGGCTCGGCATCACCGACGCGGCGATGTACGCGGTGATCCTGCTGGGCGCGGTGCCCTCCATCGCCAACGGCCTGGTGTCCGGCATCGACCAGGTGCCGCCGCTGTACCTGCGGGCCGGGCGCACCATGGGCGCCACGGGGCTGCGCGGCGCCCGGCACGTCCTGCTGCCCGCCGCGCTCCCCGGCTACATCGCGGGCCTCAAGCAGGGCTGGGCGTTCTCCTGGCGGTCCCTGATGGCCGCCGAACTCATCGCCTCCTCCCCCGATCTGGGCCTGGGGCTCGGGCAGTACCTGGAGAACGCGCGCACCGACTCCGACATGCCGGGGGTCCTCCTCGGCATCCTGCTCATCCTCTTCGTGGGCATCGCCATCGACCTCGCCGTCTTCAGCCCGCTGGAGCGGCGAGTGCTGCGGACGCGCGGACTGGCGGCGGCGAACCGATGACCGCACCGCCCCTGCTCCTCGTCGCGCACGGCAGCCGCGACCCGCGCCACGCGGCCGCCGTCCTGGAACTGCGCGCGCGGGTGGCCGCGGCGCGGCCCGGGCTCCGGGTCGAGGTGGGTTTCCTCGACTTCTGCGTGCCGAGCGTGCCGCGGGTGCTGGAGCGGCTGGCGGCGGAGGGCGTGCGCGACGTCGTCGCCGTGCCCCTGCTGCTGACCCGCGCCTTCCACGCCAAGGCCGACATCCCGGCCGTGCTGCGGGCGGCGACGGCGGGGCTGCCGGGCCTGCGGGTGACGCAGGCTCAGGTGCTGGGGCCCGCTCCCCTGCTGACCGCCGCCCTGGAGCGGCGGCTGCGAGAAGCCGGTCTGCCGCTCGGCGACCGGCGCCCGACCGGGGTCGTCCTGGCCGCGGCGGGCTCCTCCGACCCGGAGGCGAACGCGGTGATCGCTGATATCGCGCGGGAGTGGCGGCGCAGCGGTTGGTGCGCCGTGCGGCCCGCGTTCGCCTCCGCCTCCCCGCCGCACGTGGCGGACGCCGTGCGCGCCCTGCGCGCCGACGGTGCCCGCCGGGTGGCGGTCGCCCCGTACGTCCTCGCTCCCGGCCGGCTGCCGGACCGCATCGCGCGGGGTGCGGCGGAGGGCGGCGCGGACGTCCTGGCGGGCGTGCTGGGGGCGGCGCCCGAGGTGGTGGCGCTGGTGGTGCGGCGCTACGAAGAGGAAGCGGCGCAGGGGGTGTTCTCCGAGGCCCGGCCGGCGGACCGCAGGCGTTCGGCCTGAGTACGGCCGACCTCCGCGCCCTTGCGTCAGGCAGTCGCCGGGGCCGGCGCGGCGCGCCGCACGGCGGGCGGCCCCGCCGGTGCCCGGCCGGTCGCGTTCCCGGCGAGCAGGCCCGCGACGCGATGGTGCGCGCCACAATGATCACGCGACGCAATGGGGCGTCCCGCGAAACGTCTTACGTACTCCTCGCACGCCGTGCGGCCCCCGCACCGGCGGCGTTTCCCAGAAGGGCACCCGAGGACATGACCACCCTCGTCACCGGCAGCCGCGGCCGCGTCGGCCGCGCGCTGATCGACCTCCTGCACACCCGCGGCCACGCCGTCCGGGCCGCCTCCCGCACCCCCGGCGAGCTCGCGCTGCCGGACGGCGTCCCCTCGCTGCGCCTCGCGCTCGACGAGCCGGAGACCTTCCGCGCGGCGCTCGACGGCGTCACGTCCGTCTTCCTCTACGCGGAGGCCTCGCACACCGCCGCCTTCGCCCGGGCGGCCGCGGACGCCGGCGTCCGGCACATCGTGCTGCTCTCGTCGAGCTCCGTGCGCTACCCCGACGCCGCCACGCACCCCGTCGCCCGCCCGCACTGGGAGGCCGAGCAGGCCCTGGCCGCCGGGCCGGTCACCGCGACCTTCCTGCGGCCGGGCGTCTTCGCCACCAACGCGCTGGCCTGGGCCCGCTCCATCAAAGCCACCGGCACGGTGGACCTGCCCTACCCCGGCTCCTACACCGACCCCCTCCACGAACAGGACCTGGCCGAGGCGGCGTTCACCGTCCTCACCGACCCCGCGCGGCACGGCGGCGCGTACACCCTCAGCGGGCCGGAGAGCCTGTCCTTCCTCGACCAGGCCGAGCAGATCTCGCGCGTCACCGGCACACCCGTGACCGTCAACCACGTCTCGCCCGAGGCCTGGAAGGAGGCCGCGGGCCCCTACCTCCCCGGGCACTTCGCCGATGCGCTGCTCGCCTTCTGGAAGTCGTCCGACGGCAGGCCGGGGACGCTCGCGGGAGGCGTGGAGGAGCTGACGGGCCGCCCGGCCCGTACGTTCGCCACGTGGGTGGAGGACCACGCCGCGGACTTCCGCCCCTGAGGCCCGTTCCCGGCTCCCCTCTCCGGCGCCCGTCCCCGGAGCGGCCTCAGGCCGTCTCCGCCGCCGTGCCGATGCCCAGGGCCACCAGGACGCCGCCCGTGGCGCGTTCGAGGTTGCGGCTGACGCGCGGGCGGCGCAGCCAGGTGATCATGCGGGCGGCGCAGACCGCGACGAGCAGCATCCACACCGCGGCCACGACCGCGTCGATCACGCCGAAGAGCAGGGTCACCCCGAACGGCGAGCCGCCCTCGGGCAGGAACTGGGGGACGACGGCGACGAAGAAGACGCCGACCTTGGGGTTGAGCAGGCAGCTCAGCAGGCCCTGGCGGAACGCCTCGGCCGCGCGCGGCGCGGCAGTGGCGGGGGCCTGCTCCCGCAGGGCCGCGGCCCCGGGCTCGCCGGACGGCGCGCCGGAGGCGCCCGCGCGGCGCGGGCGGTGGGCCCACAGGGCCTGGGCGCCGAGGAGGACGAGGTAGGCGGCGCCCGCGAGCCGGACGACGGTGAAGGCCGCGTCCCAGCGCTGCAGGGCGGCGGCGAGGCCGAACGCCGCGGCCACGCCCCAGGCGAGCGAGCCGACCGCCGCGCCGAGGGCGGTGGCGCTGCCCGTACGGCGGCCGCCGCGCAGGCAGTTGCGCAGGACCAGGAGGGTGTCCGGGCCCGGTGCCATGGCCACCAGGAGGGAGAAGAGGGTGAATCCGAGTATCGCTGCCGTCACGTTGGACTCCTGATCTTCTAGAGGCTCATGTGGTGATCGAGACTCGTGTGATGACCGGAGCTTAACCAGGAGCGTGCACACGGCAACGAACACGGCCGCCGCTCCCCGTGGGGGTGGGGAGCGGCGGCCGGCCGATGAGCCGGGGCTGCTATTCGGTGACCTTCAGCAGCTTGTTGGGCGTCCCCGCGCTCGGGTTGGAGACCTTGTCGGACGTCGCGCCCTTGACGAGCGCACCGGCGACCTGCTCCGGGGTGGCGTCCTTGTGGGCGCCGAGGTAGACGGCGGCGGCGCCCGCCACGTGCGGCGTGGCCATCGACGTACCGGAGATCGTCTTGGTGCCGGAGTCGCTGTCGTTCCAGTCGGAGGTGATGTCCGAGCCGGGGGCGTAGAGGTCGACCACGCCGCCGAAGTTGGAGAAGTCCGACTGCTGGTCGTCCTTGGTGGTGGAGGCGACCGTGATGGCCTCCTTCACCCGGGCCGGGGAGCTGCTGCCCGCGTCGGAGGACTCGTTGCCCGCCGCGATGGCGAAGGTGACGCCGGAGGCGATGGCCTTCTGCACGGCCGCGTCGAGCGCCTCGTCCGCCCCGCCACCGAGGCTCATGTTCGCGACCGAGGGGCCCTTGTGGTTCTTGGTGACCCAGTCGATGCCCGCGACGACCTGCTCGGTGGAGCCGGAGCCCTGGCCGTCCAGGACCTTGACGGCCACGATCTTGGCCTTCTTGGCGACGCCGTGCGCCGTGCCGGCGATGGTGCCCGCGACGTGGGTGCCGTGGCCGTTGTCGTCCTCGGCCTTGTCGCTCTTGTCGACGGCGTTGAAGCCGAAGGAGGCGCGGCCTCCGAAGTCCTTGTGGCTGATGTGGACACCGGTGTCGATGACGTACGCGGTGACGCCCTCGCCCGCGCCGTCGGGGTAGGCGTACTTGCCGTCGCCCTTGGTCTCGGTCTGGTCGATGCGGTCCAGGCCCCAGGAGGGTGGGGCCTCCTGGGTGGCGCTGGCGGTGAAGCGGTGGTTCTGGACGACCTTGGCGACGGCGGGGTCGGCGGCGAGGCGCTTGGCCTCGGTCTCGTCGAGACCGCTGGCGGAGAAGCCGTGGATCGCCGAGTCGTAGGTGCGGCCGAGCTTGCCGCCGTACTTCTGGGCGAGGTCGCCGCCCTGCGCGGAGACGGACTTCGCGGCCGCGCCCTTGCCGTCCTTCAGCATGACGATGTAGCTGCCCTCGATCGCGCCCTTGGCGTTGGTGCCGTAGACGGTCCCTTCGGGGGCGGGAGCGGCGCCGGCCGGCAGGGCCAGGAGGGTGGCTCCGGCGGTGACGGCGGCTGCGGCGGATATCGCCAGGACGGTCCGTCGCCGGCCGGTGCGCTTGTGTGCTGCCATGACGAGGTTTCCTCCTCGTGCGTGTGGTGTGGGGGGAATTGAGCGTGTGTCACTGCACGCCCGGAGTGACGGAAGAGGCCGCTCCGGGGTGCTTCGAAACCCTGTCGGATTTGACGCGGGCAGTTCAACCCCCACGGGGTTTTGTGACATAGGCAACGTCGTTGCGTAATGCCAAACCCCTTTGAAGGAAGGCAATTTGGGCACTGACGGTGCATCAACTGAGCGCAGGGCGAGCCCTGATGAGAAGGGCGACGGAAAGTCCGGCGGGAGGGGCAGCAAGACGATACGTATCGTCCAATGATCTCTTTCCGGCCATGCGTGGGCGGCCGGGTAGCGTGACGGTCGGACGAGGAAGCGTGCGGCGGTCGCCGCCGGTGGGAAAGGTGCGGGCGCAGTGGCGGACGCGGTGGAGAGCACGGCATTCACGGAGCGGCGGGCGCGCGGGCTCCTCGCGGCGGCGGTGCCGGAGGTGCGGGCGGACGACGCGGCCCTGCTCGCGCTCGGCGAGAACGCGGTCTTCGCCGCCGGCGGGCTCGTCGTCAAGGTGGGCCGCGACGCGGCACTGCTGGAGCGGGCGCGTCACGAACTGCGGGTCGCCGCCTGGCTCGCGGAGCGCGGCGTCCCGGCGGTGCGCGCCGCCGAGGCCGCGCCGCGGACGGCCGAAGGGCACCCGGTGACGCTCTGGCACCGGCTGCCCGAGGCCGTGCGGCCGGCCGGACCCGCCGACCTCGCCGCGCTGCTGCGCGTCCTCCACGCCCTGCCCGCCCCGGACTTCGCCCTGCCCCGGCGCGAGCTGCTCGGCGGCGTCGAGCGGTGGCTGCGGCTGGCGGGGGACGCGATCGACCCCGCGGACGCGGCGTACCTGCGCGAGCGGCGCGACGGCTTCGCGGCCCGGGCCGCGGCCCTCACCCCGCACCTGCCGCGGGGTCCGATCCACGGGGACGCCCTCCCCCGCAACGTGCACATCGGCCCGGACGGGCCGGTCCTGGTGGACCTGGAGACCTTCTCGGGCGACCTGCGCGAGCACGACCTCGTCGTCCTCGCCCTCAGCAAGGACCGCTACGGCCTTCCGGACGCGGCCTACGACACCTTCGTGCAGACGTACGGCTGGGACGTGCGGGAGTGGGACGGCTGCCCGGTCCTGCGCGGCGCGCGCGAGACGGCGAGCTGCGCGTGGGTGGCCCAGCACGCCCCCGGCAACGCGGCGGCTCGTGCGGAGTTCGCCCGCCGGGTGGCGTCGCTGCGGGAGGGTGACGCCACGGTGCGGTGGTATCCGTTCTGAGGTTCCCCCCTCCAGGCTGAGGGGCCCTGCCGGACGGGTGGTCGGCAGGCTGCGGCCGTGCGTGGCTGGTCGCGCAGTTCCCCGCGCCCCTTACGGGGCGCGACCTTGCGACGGCGGAAGCGGCACCGCAAGGGCCGTCCCCGGCGGAACGCGAGGCCCCGGAGCCGGTACGCGCAGCGGAACCGCCGGGGTCAGCGCAGGGGCCAGCGGGCGTCCACCACCGCCGTCGCGTCACCCTGCCGGCGGAGCCACGCCTCGTATCCGCTCGCCCAGTCCGCGTACCACCGCTCCTGGTCCCGGTGGAGGTCCCAGGGGGCCGCTCCGGCCACGTCCGGATAGTGCTCGGCGAGGGCGCAGGCGACCCGGACGGCGGCGAGGGCGTCGGCGCCGGCCTCGTGGGCGTCCTCCAGGGTGACGCCGTAGACCCGGCAGACCGTCTCCAGGTTCCGCTTGCCCTTGCGGTAGCGGTCGAGCGCGCGGTCCATGGTGAGCGGGTCGACGACCGGGCCGGTCGCCTCGCCGGCGGCGACCGCGCCGCCCGCGGCCGCCAGCCGCTCCGCGAGGGAGGGCAGCCCGTGCCGCCGGAGCTCCGCCGCGAGGATGGTGAGGTCGAAGGCGGCGTTGTAGGCGACGACGGCGGCGCCCGCCGACCAGTGCGCGACCAGGATGTCCGCTATCTCGTCGGCCACCTCGCGGGCGGGCCGGCCGAGGGCTGCGCGCTCGCTGGTGATGCCGTGGATGGCCGCGGCCTCGTCCGGGATGGGGACGCCGGGGTCGGCCAGCCACTCCCGGCGGCCGACGGGCTCCCCGCCCTTGGTCTCGACGACGGCCGCCGTGACGATCCTCGCCTCGGCCGGATCCGTGCCCGTGGTCTCCAGGTCGAAGCCGATCAGCAGCTCCTGATGCCACCCCATCGCGGTCCCCCTTCGTGGTGCTTCCCCCGACTGGTCCCCAGCGTCGCACGCCCCACTGACAGCGCCCCGTCCCGGCCTGCGGGGACGCCGCCGCGGGCGGCGGTCACGAGACCGGCCGCGAGTCCGCCCATACGCTCTCGAACTCCTCGCGGTAGGTCTCGAAGAGCCCGTGCTCGGGCTCGCGCCCGTCGCGGACGACGGTCCCGCCGCCGCGCAGCACCAGCACGGGGGCTTCCATGCCGCGGGCCTTGCGCAGGTACGACTGGACGACGGCCAGGCCGTCCGGGCCGTCGCCGTTGACGAGGTAGGCGGTGAAGCGCGGCGTCTCGTCGAAGACGCGGATCTCGAAGGCGGCGGTGTCCCGCAGCCGGTCCCGCACGCGCCGCATGTGCATGATGTTCATCTCGACGGACCGGCTCATCTCGCCCTTCTTGATGCCCAGCTCCCGCTCCCGGCGCCGCACGGCGCTGCTGGCGGGGTTGAGGAAGAGCAGGCGAGCCCGGCAGCCGGCCTCGGCGAGCCGGACCAGCCGGCGCCCCGAGTAGTTCTGGACGAGCAGGTTCAGGCCTATGCCGACGGCGTCGAGGCGGCGGGCGCTGCCGAAGAGGTCCTCCACGGGCAGCTGCCGCTGCAGCCGGACCCGGTCGGGGTGGACGCCCACGACGTCGGCGTAGCGGTCGCCCACGATGTCCTCGACGGCGTCGACGGGCAGCCGGTCGGCGGACCGGGCGCCCGTGCCGCCGCCGCTGCCGCCGCCGAGGATCGTCAGCAGCCGGCCCGCGGCCCGCTCGGCCTGGGCGAGGACGGTCTCGGACAGGGCCCGGTTGCGGGAGACGACGTTGCGCGTGACCTCCAGCTCGTCCAGTGCCAGCTCCAGCTCGCGCCGGTCGTCGAGGTACGGCTCGAAGCAGGGCCAGTGCTGGACGAGGAGCTCGCGCAGCTGGGGCAGGGTCAGGAAGCTGAGGACGTTGTCGTCGGCGGGGTCCAGGAGGTAGCCCTTGCGGCGGCTGACCTCGCGCACGGCCACGGCCCGCTGCACCCACTCCTGCCCGGCCGGGCCGGCCGCGGCGACGACCCACTCGTCCTCGCCGTGCACCGGCTCGTAGACGGGCCGCAGGACGGCGGCGACGACGGCGCGCAGCCGCTGCTCCACGAGGTTGAGCCAGATGTACGCCCGGCCGGCCCGCCGGGCGCGGGTGCGCACCTCGCCCCACGCTTCGGCGTCCCACTCCAGTGCGGCACCGATCTCCACGGGGCGTGCCAAGGACACGGCGCCGGGAGGTGTGTCGGCCGAGCCGTCACCCCCGGGACTTCCGTCTCCAGGGGGCAGCTCCAGCCCGCCCGAGCTCACAGTGCACCGCCCTTCCGCCCCCGTCCAACGATCAAGGCAGACTACTGTGCGGGCGGCGGGCCCTGCACCCGGAGGGGTGCGGTCCTCCGCCAACTCTCCCGTTCCGGAAACCCGTTGTCCGCCCGCCCGGCGCGGGGAGTGAGCCGTTTCATAGCGGCGGGGGCGCAAAACGCGCGGTGAGAGCCGTGCGGGAGGGCGTCCGGGCGCGCCGGGGCCGCCGGTTCCGGGGGCCCGAGGGGGTGGTGCGAGGGGGGTGCTCGTCCCGGCCGGGTCACCCGGTCGGACGAGCCGAAGGGGGCTGTGGTTGCGCTCCTTTTGGGGAAGATCTGACGAAAGGGCGGCCCGTCCGGTCCGATTGGGCGAAGATGCCGCTTCGGCCCGTACGCGCGTTTCGAACAGGACGGCCGGCGCGTGCGGCGGCGAGGACGGCCCCCGAGGACAGCCTGGGACAACGGAAGAACGGAAGAGTCGATGCAGGTCTGGCCGGGACAGGCGTACCCCCTCGGCGCGACGTACGACGGCGCCGGCACCAACTTCGCGGTCTTCTCGGAGGTCGCCGAGCGCGTCGAGCTGTGCCTGCTGCACGACGACGGCTCGGAGACGGCGGTGGAGCTGCGCGAGAGCGACGCCTTCGTGCGGCACGCGTACCTGCCGGGGGTGATGCCGGGTCAGCGGTACGGCTTCCGCGTGCACGGGCCCCACGAGCCGGAGCGCGGCCACCGCTGCAACTCCGCCAAGCTGCTGCTGGACCCCTACGCCCGGGCCGTGAGCGGGGCCGTCGACTGGGGCGAGGCCGTCTACGGCTATCACTTCGGGCGGCCGGACAAGCGCAACGACATGGACTCGGCGCCGCACATGATGACGTCGGTCGTCGTCAATCCGTACTTCGACTGGGGGGACGACCGTCCGCCGCGCACCGACTACCACCGCACGGTCATCTACGAGGCGCACGTCAAGGGCCTGACGATGCGCCACCCGGCGCTTCCGCAGGAGATCCGGGGCACGTACGCGGCGCTGGCCCACCCGGCGGTGATCGAGCACCTGACGGAGCTGGGGATCACGGCGATCGAGCTGATGCCGGTCCATCAGTTCGTCAACGACCACCGGCTGGTGGACGAGGGCCTCGCCAACTACTGGGGCTACAACACCATCGGCTTCTTCGCCCCGCACAACGCCTACGCCTCCTGGGGCGACCGGGGCCAGCAGGTGCTGGAGTTCAAGTCGGCGGTGCGGGCGCTGCACGCCGCGGGCATCGAGGTCATTCTCGATGTGGTCTACAACCACACCGCCGAGGGCAGCCACCTGGGGCCCACGCTGTCCTTCCGGGGCCTGGACAACGCCTCGTACTACCGGCTCGCGGACGACCCGCAGTACTACATGGACACCACCGGCACCGGCAATTCCCTGCTGATGCGCAGCCCGCACGTCCTGCAGCTCATCATGGACTCGCTGCGGTACTGGGTGACCGAGATGCACGTGGACGGTTTCCGCTTCGACCTGGCGGCGACGCTCGCGCGCCAGTTCCACGAGGTGGACCGGCTCTCGTCCTTCTTCGACCTGGTGCAGCAGGACCCAGTGGTCAGCCGGGTGAAGCTCATCGCGGAGCCGTGGGACGTCGGTGAGGGGGGGTACCAGGTCGGGAACTTCCCCCCGCTGTGGGCCGAGTGGAACGGAAAGTTCCGGGACACCGCGCGGGACCTGTGGCGCGGCGAGCCGGCCACCCTGGCGGAGTTCGGCTCCCGGCTCACCGGCTCCTCCGACCTCTACCAGGGCGACGGCAGGCGCCCCCTGGCCTCCGTCAACTTCGTCACCTGCCACGACGGCTTCACCCTGCACGACCTCGTCGCGTACAACGACAAGCACAACGAGGACAACGGCGAGGACAACCGCGACGGCGAGAGCCACAACCGGTCCTGGAACTGCGGGGCGGAGGGCGAGAGCGACGACCCGCAGGTGCTGGCGCTGCGCGAGCGCCAGATGCGCAACTTCATCGCCACCCTGATGGTCTCGCAGGGCGTGCCGATGCTCAGCCACGGGGACGAGTTCGCGCGCAGCCAGGGGGGCAACAACAACGCGTACTGCCAGGACAACGACGTCTCCTGGGTGCACTGGCCCCGCCCGGAGGACGGCTCCTCCGCGCGCGCCCGGCGGATGCTCGCCTTCACCCGGGCGATGGTGTGGCTGCGCCGCGACCACCCGGTCTTCCGGCGCCGCCGCTTCTTCCACGGCCGCCCGGTGCAGGGCACCCACGACGAGCTGTCCGACATCGCCTGGTTCACCCACGAGGGTGAAGAGATGCGGGACAGCGACTGGCAGGCCGCCCAGGCCAAGTCGCTGACGGTCTTCCTCAACGGCGGGGCGATCTCCGAGCCCGGGCCGCGCGGCGAGCCGGTCGTCGACGACTCCTTCCTGCTGATGTTCAACGCGCACGACAAGCCGCTCGACTTCGTCGTGCCCGCCGACCACGGCCGGCAGTGGCAGGTCGTGGTGGACACGGCGGGCCCCGCCGGAGTGGAGACGGACGGCCCGAAGGTCCGGGCGGGTGACCGCCTGACGCTGGCCGACCGCAGCCTCACCGTGTTGCAGCGCCCGGCGTAGTCCTTGCGGCAAGGCCGCCGCTAGTGGGTACGTACGTTCCCATGAGGCTCCACAGCACTGTGCCGACCGCCACCTACCGGCTGCAGCTCCAGCCCGCCTTCCCCTTCCGGGCGGCCGAGGAGGCCGTGCCCTACCTGGCCTCCCTCGGGGTGTCCCACCTGCACCTGTCGCCCGTCCTGGAGGCCGTCCCCGGCTCCACGCACGGCTACGACGTCGTCGACCACTCGGCCGTGCGGGCCGAGCTCGGCGGCGAGGAGGGCCTGCGGTCGCTGGCGCGCACCGCCCGGGAGCACGGGCTCGGCCTGATCCTCGACATCGTCCCGAACCACATGGCCGTGCCCGCGCCCGCGACGCTCAACGGCCCGCTCTGGGAGGTCCTGCGCGACGGTCCGGCCTCGCGCTACGCACGCTGGTTCGACATCGACTGGGCCGAGCACGGCGGCAAGGTGCTGCTGCCCGTGCTGGCCGGCCCGCTCGGCGGGGAGCTGCGCCACTTCGGTGTCGCGGGACACGGCGCCGAGCGCGTCCTGCGCTACCACGACCACGCCTTCCCGCTGCGGCCCGGCACGGAGCAGCTGCCGCTGCCCGACCTGCTGGACGCCCAGTGGTACCGGCCCGCCTGGTGGCGGCTGGCCCGCACGGAGCTGAACTACCGCCGCTTCTTCACCGTCTCCGAGCTGATCGCGGTCCGCGTGGAGGACCCGGAGGTCTTCGCCGCCACCCACGGCAAGGTGGTGCAGCTGCTGCGCGAAGGGGTGGCCGACGGGCTGCGCGTCGACCACCCGGACGGGCTCGCCGACCCCGCCGGCTACCTCCACCGCCTCGCCGAGGTCACCGACGGCCGGTGGACGGTCGTCGAGAAGATCCTCGGCCGCGACGAGCGGCTGCCCGACTGGCCCGTGGCCGGGACCACCGGCTACGACGCGCTGCGCCACCTCGACGGCCTCTTCGTCGACCCCGCGGGCGCCGCCGAGCTGGGCGCCCGCTACCGCGCCTTCACCGGCCTGCCGCCCGACCGCGGCGGCGACTGGCCCGCGACGGTGCGCCGCGCCGCGTACAAGGTGATCACCCACGAGCTGGCCGCGGAGACCGAGCGGCTGGTGCGCACGGCCGGCCGGATCTGCGAGGGCTCGCACCGGCTGCGCGACACCGCGCCCTGGGCC
Source organism: Streptomyces sp. URMC 124 (assembly GCF_051386455.1). Taxonomy (NCBI): domain Bacteria; kingdom Bacillati; phylum Actinomycetota; class Actinomycetes; order Kitasatosporales; family Streptomycetaceae; genus Streptomyces; species Streptomyces sp. URMC 124. The sequence continues at coordinate 17,946 of NZ_JBPQTS010000078.1, read as the reverse complement.
CTGCGCACCGCCCTGCGCGAGATCCTCGTGCGGCTGCCCGTCTACCGGCCCTACGCCGTGCCCGGGCGGCCCCCGGCCCCCGTGGACGCCGCCCTGCTCGACCGGGCCGCACAGGACGCGCGCGGCGTCTTCGCCGTGCCCGAGGAGGCCTGCGCGGCCGACGTCGTACGGGACGCGGCGCTCGGCCGCCTGGGGCAGGGGCCGGACCAGCGGGACTTCTGCGCGCGGTTCGCGCAGACGGCCTCCGCGCTGCGCGCCAAGTCCGTCGAGGACACCGCCTTCTACCGGCACGCGCCCCTGCTCTCGGCCGCGGAGGTCGGCGGCGACCCCGGGCGGCCGGCCGTCTCCCCGGAGGAGTTCCACGCCTACTGCGCCCGCCTGCAGCACGACTGGCCCGCGACCGGGACCGTGCTGTCCACGCACGACACCAAACGCAGCGCCGACGTGCGGGCCCGGATCGCGGCCCTCAGCGAGTGCCCCGGCCGGTGGGCGGACCTGATGGACCGGCTGGCGGCCGAGGCCGCCGAGCCGTGCGCGCCCGACCCGCACGTGGCGTGGCTCGCCTGGCAGAGCGCCTTCGGACTCGGCCCGGCGGACGCGTCCCGGCTCGCGCCCGCGGTGCTGAAGAGCGTGCGCGAGGCGGGGCTGCGCACGACGTGGACCGAGCCCGACGCGGCCTACGAGACGGCCGTGGAGGCCTTCGTCGCCGCCCATCCGTGCGGGGCGGCCCGCACCGTCCTCGCGCCCCTGGAAGACGCGCTGTGGCCGTCCGTGCGGGCGAACACGCTCGGCGCGGCCCTGCTGCACCTGACCATGCCGGGCGTGCCCGACCTGTACATGGGCACGGAGCGCGCCTACGCCGCCCTGGTCGACCCGGACAACCGGCGGGCGCCGGTCTTCCCGGAGGCCGAAGCCGGTGCGGTTGACGAAGGCTTGTCCGCCGAGAAGCTGCACCTGACCCGCACCGTGCTGCGGCTGCGCCGCGAGCGCCCCGAGTGGTTCGGCCCCGGCGCCTCGTACGAGCCCCTGACCGCCGAGGGGCCGGCCGCCTGGCACTGCGTGGCCTTCGCCCGTTCCGGTGCCGCGGTCACCGTCGTCTCGCGCCTGCACGGGCGGCTGGCGCAGGACGGGGGGCTGCGGGGGACGGTGCTGGCGCTGCCGGGGCGTGGGCGGTGGCGCGAGGTGCTGACGGGCGCCACGCATGGGGCGCCCGTGGCTCTGTCCGAGCTCCTGGAGCGGTGGCCGGTGGCGCTGCTCGTGCGGGATTGAGCGCCGGACGCTCCGCGGAAGTCTCTTCGGCTGTGGGCCGCGAGGGCTGCTCGCGCAGTTCCCCGCGCCCCTTACGGGGCCCGGCTTCCGCACGTCCGGTCAGCGGGGGTCCGGCCCCGGGAACGCCAGTTCCCTGCACAGTTCGACGAAGGCTGCGGTGGCGCCGGTGAGCTCCACGCGCGCGAAGGCGGTCTGTTCGCGGCGCCAGGGGTGGTCGACGGGGACGGTCACAGCGCCGGGCACGTCGCGCGCCATGTGCACGGGGGCCGCGACCAGGCCCAGTCCGGACACCGCCATCCGTACGGCCGTCGAGGAGTGCTCCGTCCAGACGGCCGTACGCGGCGTGAAGCCGCCCTGCTCGCAGACCCAGTCGAGCCAGCGCTTGCCCTGCACCACGGGTTCGAGCGCGCAGCGCACCCAGTCGCGGTCGGCCAGCTCGGGCAGCGCGAGGGGTTCCGTACGGGCCGCGAGCGGGTCGCCGGCCGAGGTGATCAGCATGATCTCCTCGTCGCCGAGGGAGACGACGGGGCCGTGCCAGCCCTCGGGCCGGGGGCCGACGGCGATGTCGGCCACTCCGCGCTCCATGTGGTCGCGCAGCTCTTCCGTGGTGGCGTACTCGTGCAGGTGGAGGCGGACGGCGGGGAAGGCGCGGCGCCACCGCGCGAAGACGGGGGGCAGCACGCCGACGGCGAGGGCGTGCAGGGAGGCGATGTGCAGTTCGCCGCCGGCCGCTCCGGCGGCGGCCTTCGCCGCGCGGCGGGCCTGTGCGGCGCTGCGGACGGCGAGTTCGGCGTGGGGCAGGAAGGCGCGGCCCATGGGGGTCAGGCCGATGCCGCGGGGGCGGCGCTCCAGCAGCGGGCCGCCGACGTCCCGCTCCAGGGCCTTGATCTGGTGGGAGAGGGCGGACTGGGTCACGTTGAGCACGTCGGCCGCGCGGGTGAACGACTCCTCCTCGACCACCGCGACGAGGTACTCCATCTGACGCAGGCTCATGCCCGGTCCTCCCGTGGCCCCATGACCCATGACTCCTGTTCATGAGATCGATCGAAACATTGCGTTGGACTCATAATCCCCGACGTCGCAGGGTGAAGGCATGCACGAAACAGATGTGATCGTCATCGGCGGCGGCACCGGCGGCTACAGCACCGCCCTGCGGGCCGCGGCGCTCGGCCTCGACGTCGTCCTCGCGGAACGCGACCTGGTGGGCGGCACCTGTCTGCACCGCGGCTGCATACCCAGCAAGGCCATGCTGCACGCGGCCGAGCTGGTGGACGGTATCGCGGAGGCGCGCGAGCGGTGGGGTGTGAAGGCGACCCTGGAGTCGGTCGACTGGTCCGCGCTCACCGCGACCCGCGACGACATCGTCACCCGCAACCACCGCGGCGTCGAGGGCCACCTGGCGCACGCCGGCGTCCGCGTGGTGCGGGGGACGGCGGCGCTGACGGGCCCGCGGACGGTGCGGATCGGCTCGGGCCCCGAGGCGGGCGCCACCTGGACGGCCCGCCGGGGCATCGTGCTGGCCACCGGCTCGCGGCCGCGCACCCTGCCGGGCCTGGAGCCGGACGGGGCGCGCGTGGTCACCAGCGACGACGCCCTGTTCGCGCCGGGGCTGCCCGGCTCGGTGCTGGTGCTGGGCGGGGGCGCCATCGGCGTCGAGTACGCCTCCCTGCACCGCTCCATGGGCGCCGACGTGACGCTCGTGGAGGCGGCGGAGCGGCTTCTTCCGCTGGAGGACGCCGACGTGAGCCGGTACCTGACACGGGGTCTGAAGAAGCGGGGCATCGACGTCCGGGCGGGCGCGCGGCTGGAGGACGCCGCCGTCCACGAGGGCGGGGTGCGGGCCACGCTCCGCACCGCCCGGGGAGAAGTGCTCACCGTCGAGGCGGAGCGGCTGCTGGTGGCCGTGGGCCGGGTGCCCGTCACCGACGGCCTGGACCTGGCGGCGGCCGGGCTCGCCACCGACGCCCGCGGCTACGTCCCGCCGGCCGACTGGGCGCGCCTGGAGACGGCCGTGCCGGGCGTCCACGTCGTCGGGGACCTGCTGCCGCCGCCGTCCCTCGGCCTCGCCCACGCCTCCTTCGCGGAGGGTCTGCTGGTCGCCGAGACCCTCGCCGGGCGTGCGCCGCGGCCCGTGGACTACGCCGCCGTGCCGCGCGTCACGTACTCCGCCCCGCAGACGGCCTCGGTCGGCCTGGCGGAGGGCGAGGCGCGCGAGCGGGGCCACGACGTCGAGGTCAACTCGATGCCGCTGACGGCCGTGGCCAAGGGCATGGTGCACGGGCAGGGCGGCGTGGTGAAGGTCGTCGCCGAGAAGGGCGGCGGCCGGGTGCTCGGCGTCCACCTGGTGGGGCCGCACGTCTCGGAGATGATCGCGGAGAGCCAGCTGGCCGTCGGCTGGGACGCGGACGCGGCGGACGTCGCCCAGCACGTCCACGCGCACCCGACGCTGTCGGAGGCCGTCGGCGAGGTGATGATGTCGCTGGCCGGGCGGGGCCTGCACCAGGTCTGAGCCGGGGCCCGCGCCGGGCCCGGGGGAAATCGGTGGACGGGCGGGGGCCGCATGGGCCTTTCTAGGCATGCGCATGCAGCGCAACAGCCTCTCCGGAAGGACCCCATGACCCGGTTGGTCATCCGTGCGCTCACCGAGCGCGACACCTCCCTCTTCTCGGCCCTGGACGTGCCCGCCCTCGTCGGCAGGGGCGCCTTCGGCCACGCTTACGTGCCCGTCCACGAAGGCGGGGAGTACCGCCCCGAGTGGACCTGGGTGGCGCTGCGCGACGGCCGGGTCGTCGCCCGCGCCGCCTGGTGGGGCGGGCCCGGCGACGAAGCCCCCAAGGCACTGGACTGGTTCGACTTCGCCGAGGGCGAGGAGGAGGCGGCCGCCCGCCTGCTGCGCACCTCTCCCCTGCGCTCCGAGTACGCCTTGATGGCCCCGCCCGGCTGGCGAGAGCTGCCGGAGGTGCGGGCCGCCGTGGAGGCGCGCATCGCGGTGGCCGAGGCGGCCGGGATGCAGGTGCTGGTCGAGCGCTTCCGCTACGAGTGGACGACCGGCTGCCCGCTGCCCGAGCGCCCCGGCCGGCTGGTCTTCCGGCCCGAGCCCGACGACGGCGTCATACGCGACGTGCTGGGCCGCACCATGGAGGGCACGCTCGACGCGCACGACCGCAAGAACGTCGCCGAACTCGGCCTAGACGCGGCCGTCGAGGACGCCATGGCCTTCCTCACCTGGTTGCCCTCCCCCCGGGACTGGTGGCGGCTCGCCTTCACGCCCGGCGGCGAGCTGGTCGGCCTGCAGATCCCCGCGCACAACCCGGCCGGGCCGTGCGTGGGCTACCTCGGGGTCGTCCCCGGGCAGCGCGGCCGCGGCTACGGCTACGACCTGTTGGTGGAGTGCACGCACGACCTGGTCTCCCGCGGCGCGACGCGCATCGCGGCCGCCACCGACCAGGGCAACCTGCCGATGGCGGCGGGCTTCGCGAAGGCGGGCTACCCCGTCCTGCAGGAGCGGATCGACCTGCTTCCGGCCCGCGAGGCCTGACCTCGGGGCACCATGGACAGCACTGCCGTCGGGAAGGAGCCGCCCGTGCTGTTCGAGGTGTGGGCGCCGCGGGCCGGCCGGGTGCAGCTGCACTCCGGCGGCCGGGCGTACGCGATGGAGCGCGACCCGGCCCGGGAGGGATGGTGGCGGCGGGAGGCCCCGGGCGAGGAGGGCACCCGCTACGGGTTCTCCCTCGACGGCGGCCCCGTGCGGCCCGACCCGCGCTCGCGCCGGCAGCCCGACGGCCCCGACGGGCCGAGCGCCGTCGCCGACCCCGGGCGCTTCCCGTGGCGGCAGGAGTGGGCGGGCCGGCCGCTGCCCGGCGCCGTCCTCTACGAGCTGCACGTGGGCACGTTCACCCGCGAGGGCACCTTCGACGCCGCGGCCGCGCGCCTGCCGCACCTCGCCTCACTGGGCGTCACCCATGTGGAGCTGATGCCCGTCTGCCCCTTCCCCGGCACCCACGGCTGGGGGTACGAGGGCGTGTCGCTGTGGGCCGTCCACGAGCCCTACGGCGGGCCCGGGGGGCTGTGCCGGTTCGTGGACGCGGCGCACGCGCTGGGCCTCGGCGTCGTCCTGGACGTCGTGCACAACCACCTCGGCCCCTCCGGCAACCACCTGCCCGCCTTCGGGCCGTACTTCACCGACACCCACCACACGCCGTGGGGAGCCGCCGTCAACCTCGACGCCCCCGGCTCCGGCGAGGTCCGGGCGTACCTGACGGGCAGTGCGCTGGCCTGGCTGCGCGACTACCGGCTGGACGGGCTGCGGCTGGACGCCGTGCACGCGCTCGCCGACACGCGGCCCGAGCACTTCCTCGCCGAGCTCTCCGGCGCCGTGGACGCGCTGGCCGCGCGGCTGGGCCGGCCGCTGTTCCTCATCGCCGAGTCCGACCTGAACGACCCGGCCACCACCACCCCGCGCGAAGCGGGCGGCCTGGGTCTGCACGCCCAGTGGAACGACGACTTCCACCACGCCCTGCACACCGTCCTGACCGGAGAGTCCCAGGGCTACTACGCCGACTTCGCCGCCGACCCGGCCGCAGCGCTCGGCAAGACCCTGCGGGGCGGCTTCTTCCACGACGGCACGCACTCCTCCTTCCGCGGCCGCCCGCACGGCCGCCCCCTCGACCCGGCCGCCCCGGCCCGGCGCCTCCTCGGCTACGCCCAGAACCACGACCAGATCGGCAACCGCGCCCTGGGCGACCGGCTCTCCGCCCGCCTCTCCCCCGGGCTGCTGGCCTGCGCCGCCGCGCTCGTCCTCGGCGGGCCGTTCACCCCGATGCTGTTCATGGGCGAGGAGTGGGGTGCGCGCACGCCCTGGCAGTTCTTCACCGACCACACCGACCCGCAGCTGGCCGAGGCGGTCCGCACCGGCCGCCGGCGCGAGTTCGCCGCGCACGGCTGGCCCGCGGAGGAGATCCCCGACCCGCAGGACCCGGCCACCCGCGCCCGCTCCTGCCTGGACTGGGAGGAGCCGGAGCGCGAGCCGCACCGCGCCCTGCTGGACTGGCACCGCCGCCTGATCGCCCTGCGCCGCGCCGCACCCGACCCGGGGCCCCTGTCCGCCACGGCCGTCACCACCGGCCCCGGCGGCACGGCGGTCCTGCGCCGCGGCAGCCTGTGCACGGCCGTCAACCCGACGGACGCACCGGCCGCGCTGCCCCTGGGCGACATCCCCGCGCGCGAGGTCCTGGCCGCCTGGCGGCCGGTCGGCCTCCCCGGCCCGGACGGCCTGCTCCACCTGCCGCCCGCCTCGGCGGCCGTGCTGCGCTGCGGCTGACCCCGCCCCGCCTGCGTTGCGGCGGGACGGGGCCGGAGAGACGCTGAAGGTGGGCGCATTCGTGCCTCAGTGAGCGCGGAGCCGGAGCGCCGGGTGCGGTGCGTCGCGCCGAGGGGACGATGAGCCATGCGCATGATGCTCAGGGCCCGGCTGGACACCCACGCCTCGAACGAGGTCTACAAGCGCGGCGAACTGGGGAAGTTCGTGCAGGACCTGATGGACCGCACCAAGCCCGAAGCCGCCTACTTCGGTCCCATGGACGGCGGCCGCACCTGCACGCTCGTCTTCGACATGGAGGACTCGTCGCAGATACCGGCCACGCTGGAGTCGCTCCTGCTCGAGATGGAAGCCGACGTCGAGCTGCTGCCCGTCATGAACTACGACGACCTGAAGAAGGGCCTCTCCGGCTCGCACAAGTGAGCCGGGCCCGGCCCCGCCCCGCCGGCCTCAGCCCTCCGCCGGCTCCAGGCGCAGCGCGATGGAGTTGATGCAGTACCGCTGGTCCGTGGGGGTGGGGTAGCCCTCGCCCTCGAAGACGTGGCCGAGGTGGGAGCCGCAGCGGGCGCAGCGGACCTCGGTGCGCACCATGCCGTGCGTGCGGTCCTCGATCAGCTCGACGGAGGAGGAGTCCTTCGGGTCGTAGAAGCTGGGCCAGCCGCAGTGGCTCTCGAACTTCTCCGTGGAGCGGAACAGCTCCGAGCCGCAGGCGCGGCAGGAGTAGACCCCCGCGGTCTTCGTGTCGGTGTACTCGCCCCGGAAGGCGGGCTCGGTGCCCGCCTTGCGGAGCACCTGGTACTCCGCGGGCGAGAGCTCCGCGCGCCACTGCTCGTCCGTCTTCTCGACCTCGTACGCCATCTCGCACGCCTTCCGGGGGGTCGCGGCCGGCCGCCGGTGCGGTCAGCTCTCCAGGCGGGCCAGGATGCGCGGACCGAGGTCCGTCACGTCACCGGCGCCCATGGTCAGAACGAGGTCTCCGGGGCGGGCCATTCCCGCGACCACGTCCGGGATCGCCGCCATGTCGTGCTCGGCGCGCACATCGGCGCCGGCCTCCTTCGCGGCGTCGATGATCAGGGCGCTGGTGACGCCCGGGACCGGGTCCTCGCGGGCCGGGTAGATGTCCAGGACCACGGAGGAGTCGGCCAGCGCGAGCGCCCGGCCCATCTCGGTGCCGAGCTCCTGGGTGCGGGAGAACAGGTGCGGCTGGAAGACGACGAGGATGCGCGCACCGGCGGCGGCGCCGCGGATGGCCTCCAGGTCGGCGGTCATCTCGGTGGGGTGGTGCGCGTAGGAGTCGATGACCTGCACGCCGTTCGCCTCGCCCTTGAGCTGCAGGCGGCGCTTGACGCCGGTGTACTTGCCGAGCGCGGAGGCCAGGTTGTGCGCCGGGATGCCGAGGGCGATGCCCGCGGCGAGGGCGGCGACGGCGTTCAGGGCGTAGTGGCGGCCGGGGACGGAGACCGTGAAGGTCAGCATCTTGCCGCCGAGCAGGACGGTGACCTCGCTGGTCAGGCCGCGCGGGGTGACCTTCAGGACGCGCACGTCGGCGTCCTCGGCCTCGCCGTAGGTGACGACCTCGATGTCGTGGCGGCCCGAGATGCGGGCGGTGAGCTCGCGGGCGCCGGCCTGGTCGGCGGCGACCACCAGCGTGCCGCCCGGGCGGATCCGGCCGACGAACGTCTCGAACGACTCGTAGATCTCGTCCATCGACGCGTAGTTCGCGTGGTGGTCCAGCTCCACGTTGAGGATGATCGCGACCTCGGGCGCGTACTTGTGGAAGCTGCGGTCGCTCTCGTCCGCCTCCGCCACGAAGATCTCGCCGGCGCCGTGGCGGGCGTTGGAGCCGGGGGCGTCCAGGTCGCCGCCGATGGCGTAGGACGGGTCGAGGCCCAGGGCGTCGAGGGAGACGGCCAGCATCGACGTCGTGGTCGTCTTGCCGTGGGTGCCGGCGACCGCGATCGGGCGCAGGCCGTCCATCAGGCCCGCCAGGGCGTCCGAGCGGTGCACGACGGGGATGCCGCGCTCGGCGGCGGCGGCCAGCTCGGGGTTGTCCGCGCGGATCGCGCTGGAGACGACGACGCAGGTGGCGTCCTCGGCCAGGTGCCCGGCGGCGTGCCCGATGTGCACCGTGGCGCCCAGGGCGCGCAGGGCCTCGGCGGTCGCGGAGTCCTTCGCGTCGCTGCCGGCGACGCGGGCGCCGCGCTGCGCCAGGATCTTCGCGATGCCCGACATGCCGGCGCCGCCGATGCCGATGAAGTGCGGTCGGTCCATCGTCGTGGGGACGGCCGGTGCCATGTGCGGAGCTCCCTGGAGTAGTCGATTGCGCTGCGGGCCCGATTCTTGCACCTCGCGGTGACAGCCCCGCCCTCCCCCGTCACACCGGCCGGATGAGCCCTCCCGCGAGCCCCGCCGCGATGGCGGCCGTGCGGCTGTCCACGCCGAGCTTGCCGTAGATGTGCACGAGGTGGGTCTTGACCGTGGCCTCGCTGATGAACAGGCGCCGCGAGATCTGCTTGTTGGCCAGGCCCTCGGCGAGCAGCCCCAGGATCTCCGTCTCGCGCGGCGACAGCGCCGGGCGGCCCGCGCGCACACGGCCGAGCAGGCGTGCGGCAACCGGCGGCGCGAGGACCGTCTCGCCGCGGGCCGAGGCGTGGACGGCCGCGGCGACCTCCTCGGGCGGGGCGTCCTTGAGGAGGTAGCCGGTCGCCCCCGCCTCGACGGCGGCCAGGATGTCGGCGTCGGTGCTGTACGTGGTGAGGATCAGCACGGCGGGCGGGTCCGGCAGGGCGGTGATGCGGCGGGTGGCCTCGACGCCGTGCATGCCGGCGCCCATCTGGAGGTCCATGAGGACGACGTCGGGGCGGGCGCCGTCGCCGAGGGCGCCGAGCAGCCGCAGGGCCTCGGCGCCGTCGGCGGCCTCGCCGGCGGCCTGGACGTCGGGGAGCTCGTCGACCATGGCGCGCAGGCCGCGCCGGACGACGGGGTGGTCGTCGACGATCAGGACGCGGACGGCGCGGGGCGCGCCGGGCGCGCTGCGGGCCGCGCTCATGCGGCCGCCTCCGTCGCGCCGGCGGCCGCCGGCGCGTCCGTGTCCACCGGCACCGCCGCCGCGATCACCGTGCCCTCGCCGGGGGCGGACTCCACGGTGAGGGTGCCGCCGAGGGCGGCGATGCGTTCGCGCATGCCGTGCAGGCCGAAGGTCCGGCGGCCGTCGGCCCGGCCGTCGCCGGGGGTGAAGCCGACTCCGTCGTCGTAGATGTCGAGGGTCACCTGGCCGTCGAGGAAGGCGATGGTGACGGCGGTGTGGTCGGCGTGCGCGTGGCGCGCGACGTTGGCGAGCGCCTCCTGGGTCAGGCGCAGCAGGGCGACCTCGGTCTCCACGGGCAGCGCGCAGGGGTCGCCGTCGAGGCGGAAGACGGCCCCGGGGACCGCCCGTGCGGTCACGCGGCGCAGCGCCTCGGGCAGCGGGGCCTCCTCCAGGGCGGGCGGGGTGAGGGCCCGGACGAAGCGGCGCGCTTCGGCGAGGTTGTCCGCCGCGGTGCGCCCGGCCTCGCGCATCCGGGCGCGGGCCGCCTCCGGGTCCGCGGTCTCGGCGGCGCGGGCGAGGAGGACGATGCTGGACAGGCCCTGGGCGAGGGTGTCGTGGATCTCGCGGGCGAGCCGCTGCCGCTCGGCGAGCCGTCCGGCCTCGCGCTGGGCGGCGGCGAGCTCGTCGCGGGTGCGCATCAGGTCGTCGATGAGGAGCTGGCGCCGGCAGCTCTCGCGGTAGAGCGCGGCGTAGCCGTAGCCGGTCAGGACGGCGACGACGGCTCCGGCGACGGGGCCGATGACCTTGGCGGCGGTGAGGCCGCCGGGGGCGGCGGCCTGCGCGGCCACGACGGCGGCGGTGGCCGCGGCGACGGCCGGGTGCGCCCAGCGGACCGGCAGGACGTGCAGGAAGAGGAAGAAGACCGGGAAGGCGACGTAGCTGAAGCCGTGGTCCATGGCCAGGAGCAGCAGCCACAGCGCGGTGACGGCGGCGAGCCAGGGGCCGGGGCGGTCGTTGCGGCGGACGACGCCGAGGCCGTAGACGGCGGCGAGCACGACGGCGGGCGGGACGACGGCGAGGGGCTTCGCCCCGGCGAGGGCCGGGGCGGCGGCGACGGCGAGCAGCGCGTAGAACGCCCCGTGCAGGGCGAGGCGCACGAGCCGCATGGAGGGCATTTCGGCGCCGGCACCGCCCGCGAGGACGCGCCCGGTGCCGGCCGCCGTCGTGCAGGGCGCGGTGTCCGCGTGGCCGGTCTTCGGGACGGCGGTGGGGAGGCTCGTTCGGCTCACCTCATCGAGCGTACGGGGCCGGATCGGGGGCCCTTGGCCGCGCGCCCCTCAACCGTTCGATTGATTTTCGGGTGCACCGGACGTACGGGGTGCGAACCCCTCCTTGCCCTGATGGCGGCGCGCCGCCCGCACGGCACCGTGGAGGGGTCCTGAAAGAGCCCGGGAGGGGACCCTTGTTCGTCGCGCTCCGTGACATCCGTTTCGCCCGGGGGCGCTTCGCCCTGATGGGCGCGGTCGTCACCCTCATCACCACGCTGGTGGTCTTCCTCTACGGCCTGACCGACGGCCTGGCGCGGGAGGCCTCGTCCGCCGTGGCGGGGCTGCCCGCCGGCCGGATCGTCTTCGCGGCGCCCGCCGGCGCCGAGCCGGAGGTCTCCTTCTCGAACAGCGCGGTGGACGCCGGCCAGCTGCGCGCCTGGCGGGGCACGCCCGGCGTCACCTCCGCCGAGCCGTTCGGCGTGGCGATGACGCGGCTGACGGCGGGCGGCAAGGCGTCGTCGGTGAGCGTGTTCGGCACGCCGGACCGGCTGCGGCCCGCGCTCGTCTCCGGCGCGGCCCCGGACGGCCGCGGGGTGGCCGTGAGCGATCGTCTGGCGCGTGAGAGGGGGCTGCGCACGGGCGACCGCGTCACCCTCGGTACCGAGGAACTGGTCGTCTCGGGCATCACCGCCGACCGCAGTCACGGCCACGCCCCGAGCGTGTGGACCACCCTGGCCGCCTGGCACCGCGTGAGCCACCAGGCGCAGCCGACCGCCCTGGCCGTGGACGGCGGCAGGCGGCCGGACGGGCCCGCCGCGCGGACCACGAAGGCGGTCGGCGTCGGCGCCGCGCTGGACGGCATCGACGGGTACGCGGCCGAGCACGGCACCCTGCGGATGATCCAGGGGTTCCTGTTCGTGGTGAGCGCCCTGGTCGTCGGGGCCTTCTTCACGGTGTGGACGGTGCAGCGCAGGCCGGACGTCGCGGTGCTCAAGGCCGTGGGCGCGAGCAGCGCCTATCTGGTGCGGGACGCCCTCGGGCAGGCGGCGGTCGTGCTGGCCGCCGGGTCCGCGCTCGGCGCCGCGGCGGGCGCGGCGGGCGGAGCGCTGGCGTCGGCCGCCGTGCCGTTCGAGCTGGGCGCGGCGACCGTCGCCGTGCCGGTGGCGGCGATGGTGCTGCTGGGGCTGGCCGGCTCCGCGCTCGCCGTACGCCGCATCACGTCCGTCGATCCGCTGACCGCCCTGGGAGCCTCCCGTTGAACACCGCCCCTGCCCTGTCCTTGGAGGCCGTCGGCCTCACCTACCCGGACGGCGACCGCAGGCTGACCGCGCTCGACGCGGTGTCCCTGGACGTGGCGCCCGGGGAGCTCGTGGCCGTGGCCGGACCGTCCGGCTCCGGGAAGTCGAGCCTGCTGGCGGTCGCGGCGACGCTGCTGCGCCCGGACGCGGGCCGCGTGGTCGTGGCGGGGCGGAACACCGCCCGGATGAGCGCCCGGGAGCGTACGGCGCTGCGCCGCGAGCGGATCGGCATCGTCTTCCAGCAGGCGAACCTGCTGCCGTCGCTGACCGCCGAGGAGCAGCTCCTGGCCGTCGAGCACGTACGGGGCGGGAGCGTGCGGGCCGCCCGGGCGCGGGCGGCGCGGCTGCTGGAGTCGGTGGGCCTGGACGCGGCGAAGCGGCGCCGCCGTCCGCACCAGCTGTCCGGGGGCGAGCGGCAGCGGGTGAACATCGCCCGGGCGCTGTCCGGGGGCCCGTCCGTCCTGCTGGTGGACGAGCCGACGTCGGCGCTGGACCGGGAGCGCGGCGAGCAGGTCGTGGAGCTGCTCGCCGCGGTGACGCGGGCGCACCGGACGGCCACGGTGCTGGTCACGCACGACCGGGCGCTGCTCGGCCGGGCGGACCGGGTGCTCACCATGGCCGACGGGCGGCTGGGCCGGCCCGCCGGCCACGAGGGGTCTGCTTCCCCGCCGTATCACTGCTCCTGCACGTCTCCCAGGGCGTAGTCCTCTTCGTCGTTGTGGGCGTAGAGCTTGAGCACGGGGACGCCGACCTTGTGCCGGGCCCGGGAGGCCCAGTCGCGGTGGAAGAACTCCTCCACCAGGTGCGGCGCGGTCAGCACGATCACCTCGTCGGCGTGGGTCTGCTCGACCACGGACCGCAGCAGGTCCAGCGGGTGGCCCTCGATGAGCTGTCCGACGGCCTCGCAGCCCGCACCCCGCAGGCTGCGCAGCGAGTGCTCCAGGGCGAGGGCCGCCGGGCGGCGGGCCTGCTCGCCCTCGGGCTCGTCGGCCTCGTGCACGGCCTGCTCCAGCTCGCCGAGCGCGACATCGTCGATGGCCCGGAGCAGCCGGTCCTCGGCGCCTCTGGGCTGCATGAGGACCACGAAGGACATCTCGTCGTCGTGGAGGGTGGTGACGAAGTCGACGTCGGTGGCGGACAGCGGCTGCTCGATCATCAATACGCTCGTGAACACGGTGGGAGCCCTTCTTCTTCGTGGGCCACCGGCCCAACGGCCAACAGAAACCATCCTGCGTGCCCCACCCCGGGCCCGCCTGTTCCGATCATGTGCCCCCGGGGGAGCATCCGATTCAATTCTGCCCACCGACGGCTAACCGGAACGGGATATTCCGCCGATTGTCAGATCCTGTGGTACCTGCTGAAGAGAAATCCTGCCTCTTCGAGGAGCGAAGCGAGGACGAATCGTTCCGGCAGGGGCATGTCCGGGCCGTTCACGATCCGCGCCGCCGTGCCCCCGGCGACCATGGGGGCGAGCGTCAGGCACAGCTCGTCGAGCACGCCGGCCGCCGCGAACTGCCCCAGCAGCCGCGGGCCGCCCTCGGTGAGCAGCCTGGTCAGCCCGCGTTCCGCCAGCACCTCGGGCACCCGTGCGGGATCCACCCGGCGCCCCTCGCCGGCCACGAGCACCTCGGCCCCGGCCGCGTGCGCCGCGCGGACCCGGTCCGCGGGGGCGTCCTCGCCCGTCAGTACGAGCGTGGGCACCAGCGGCTCGGTGAACAGCGGAAGGGAGAAGTCCAGGTCGAGCCCCGCGCTCACGATCGCGATCGCCGGCGCGGGTCCCTGGCCGAGCGCCGCCCTGCGCGCCGCGAAGGCCTCGCGGGCGCGCGCGGGCCGGTAGCCCTCCTGCCGTACGGTCTCCGCGCCCACGACGACGGCGTCGGCGAGCCCGCGCAGCGTCCCGAAGACGCGCATGTCGGCGTCGGAGGACAGCGGCTGCGAGCGCCCGTCGTGGTGGGCCGCGCCGTCCAGCGAGGAGACCATGTTCGCGCGCAGCCAGGCGTGGCGGGCGGGGCCCGGCTCCTCCGGATAGGCGTAGGCCTCGGCCAGCTCCTCCAGCTCCCACGTGCGGTCCTCCTGCGGGGAGGGAGAGGTGTCAGCAGAGCCGGAGGGGGCCGGAGAGGCGGGGGATTCGAGCGGGAACAGGCGTCGCATAGGCCGCAGTGTGACATGCCTCGCTCTTCCGGCGGCCGGCAGCCGGCGGACAGCGGCTAGGCTGGAGAGCTGTGTCAGCCACCACCGCCTCCGCTTCCGGCGCAGCCGCCTCGCCGGCCCCGTCGGCCCCGTCCGACGCCCCGGGCCCGATATCCGGCGCCGGTACCGGCTCCCCCATAGCGCTCACCTCGCGTGCCCCGCACGTGCCGGCCGACCGTCTGGTCGCGGAGATGGTGCCGCCCCCGCGCTTCGGCACGGTGCGCTTCGACAACTACATACCGGCGCCCGACCAGCCCAGCCAGGCCGAGGCCGTCCAGGTCCTCAGCGGCTTCGCGGCGGGCCTCGGCACCGCCCCCGGCAGCGGCGGCCGCAAGCGCTGGTTCCGGCGCGAGGCGAAGCCGGCCGCGCCCGCCGGCCCCCGCGGCGTCTATCTCGACGGCGGGTACGGCGTCGGCAAGACCCACCTGCTGGCCTCCCTGTGGCACGCCACCCCGGCGGCCCCGGAGCAGAAGGCCTTCGGCACCTTCGTGGAGCTGACCAACCTGGTCGGCGCGCTGGGCTTCCAGCAGACCGTCCGCACCCTCAGCGACCACCGCCTCCTGTGCATCGACGAGTTCGAGCTCGACGACCCCGGCGACACGGTCCTGGTCTCCACCCTGCTGGGCAAGCTGGTGGAGGCGGGCGTCGCGCTCGCCGCGACCTCCAACACGCTGCCGGGCAAGCTCGGCGAGGGCCGCTTCGCCGCCGCGGACTTCCTGCGCGAGATACAGGGGCTGTCCGCCCACTTCCGCCCCCTGCGGATCGACGGCGAGGACTACCGCCACCGCGGCCTGCCGCAGGCCCCCGCCCCGTACGACGACGACACCGTCACCCGTACGGCTGAAACGACCGAGGGCGCCTCCCTCGACGCCTTCCCCGCCCTGCTGGACCACCTCTCCAAGGTCCACCCCAGCCGCTACGGCGCGATGTGCGACTCCCTGCGGGCCGTGTGCCTGACCGGCGTCGCGCCGGTGCCGGACCAGTCCACGGCCCTGCGCCTGGTCGTCCTGGCCGACCGGCTCTACGACCGCGAGATACCGGTGCTCGCCTCCGGGCGGCCGTTCGACGAGCTGTTCAGCGAGGAGATGCTGAACGGCGGCTACCGCAAGAAGTACTTCCGGGCGATATCGCGCCTGACCGCCCTCGCCCGCGACGCCAAGCAGCTGGTGGCGCAGCCGGAGTGACGACGGCCGCCGACGGCCGCCCGGCCATGCGCCCCTGGCCGCGTGGCGGGGAGCCGGGGGGACGCGCGGCCGCTGCGGCCGGAGCGTCCGGGAACCGGCCGGAGCGCCCCGGAAATGGAGCCAACCGCCCCTCGCGCGCCCTCGCGCCAGCGCCTACGGGCCCCCGCCCAACGCGCCCGCGAGCCGCTGCCGCGGGGATGCCCCGCGGCGGTCCGGCGGGGGAGGGTGTGTGCGGGCCCGGCACCGGGTCCGTCACCACCGCCACCGCCAGGAGCGCAGCATGGCCATCGTCGTCACCTTCGACGTCCCCGACGGGGGACAGGACCTCTACGAAGCCGTCGTCAACCGCGTCACCGGCGGGCAGGGCTTCACCCGCCTCGCCGACATTCCCTCCGCCGGGCTCATCGCCCACATCGCCGGCCCCCTGGAGGGCGGCGGATGGCGGGTGACGGACGTCTGGGAGTCCCCCGAGGCGCTGGAGGCCTGGGCCAAGACCCTCGGCCCCGTCCTCGCCGACCTCGGCTTCGCCGACCTGCAGCCCTCCGTCACCCCGGCGCACAACGTCGTCATCGCCTGACGCCGGCGGGCGCGGGGGCCCGGCGCGGGGGGCGTACGGGGCGGCATACAGTGCCGTGGTGATCCCCTTCCCCCGTCGCCGACCGGCCCGTCACGCCCTCGCGCCCGCACTCGCCGCGCTGCTCTGCCTGCCCCTCGCCGCGTGCGGCAGCGGTTCCGGCGCGGCGGAGCGCTCCAAGGGCGCTTCGTCCTCACGGGCTTCGTCCCCGAGGGCTTCGGTCCCCTCTCCGCAGTCGCCCTCGTCCTCGGCCTCCGCCCGGTCGTCGGCCGCGCCCACGCTCCCGCCGGGCCCGGGCGGCACCACGCCCGTCTTCTCGCACGGCAAGCGCGACGGCGCCAAGCGCGTCGCGCTCACCTTCGACGCCGACATGACGGCCGATCAGGACCAGCGCGCCGCACGCGGGGAGCGGTTCGACAACCCCCAGCTGATCACCACGTTGCGGCGGCTGAAGGCGCCCGCCACCGTCTTCATGACCGGCAAGTGGGCCGAGCAGTACCCGGACCAGGCCAAGTCCATCGGCAGCGACCCGCTCTTCGAGGTGGCCGACCATTCCTACAGCCACCACGCCTTCTCCACCCCCTGCTACGGCCTGCCCGCCGTCGCGCGCGGCACCGCCCGCCAGGACGTCGAGCGCGCCTTCGCGGCCTTCCGGAAGGCCGGAGTGGAGCGCATCGTGCCGTACTTCCGCTTCCCCGGGGGCTGTTACGACGAGGCGGTCCTGCGCGAGATCGCACCGGCGAAGGTGACGGCCGTGCAGTGGGACGTGGTCAGCGGGGACGCCTTCGCCAAGAAGGCCGGCCCCGTCGCGGACCAGGTACTGGCCCAGGTGAAGCCCGGCTCCGTCGTGGTGATGCACTGCACGCGCAGCGCGGCGCCGGCCACCGAGGAGGCGATCCGGCGCATCGTGCCCGAACTGCGGGCCCGCGGCTACGAACTGGTCAAGGTTTCGGACCTCATCGCCGAGGGCTGACGGCAGCGCCTGCGCCCGCCGCGCCGCGCCCCTTACGCCCGCCGCGCCGCGGCCGCGCAGGCCACCGCGACGGCCCCGGCCGCCAGGGCGCCCGCCGCGGCGAGCGGCAGCCACGGGACGCTCACCGCACCGGTGCGGGAGCCCGTGACCAGGCCCGTCACGGCGGCGTTCGCGGGCGACGCCCCGGCGAACAGCACGGCGAACGCGGCGAGCACCGTCGACGGCACGGCCCAGGCGGTGCTGCGCAGCAGGGGCCGGTTGCACAGCGCCCCGACCGCGGCCCCCAGCAGCGCGCAGACCGCCGCCGCGGCCAGCCCCGCGACGGTGGCGGCGCCCAGGGGGACGACCGCCCGCCGGTCGGCGGTGTGCGGATCGCCGACGGCGGCCACGAAGGCGCTGCCGGCCGCGGCCAGCAGCAGGGCCGCGCCCAAGGCGACGCCGACGGCGGCGAGGTGGACGCGCCAGGGCCCGGCCGCGGCGGCGGCGCAGTCCCGCGCGGCGGGCGGCTCGTTGGTCACGCAGACCCGCACCAGCCACGCGGTGACGGGCAGCAGCGTGGCCGCCGCCCACCCGGCGCAGTCCAGGACCGGCTGGCCGCTCTGCACCCCGACGGCCAGGGAGGCGCCGTACAGCAGCAGCGGCGGCAGCCAGCGGTGGGAACGCAGGAGCAGGGCGGCCTGGTAGCCGAGCAGGGCGATCACGGGTGCGGTGCCTCCGTTACGGAGCGGATGTGCCACGGCGGGCGGGCGGTGAGGAGGGCGCGCAGCAGGGCGTCGGAGTGCCGCGCGGCGACGGTGAGCCGGACGGCGCCGCCGGACGGCTCGGCCGTGGGGGCGCCCGGGAGG
>NZ_JBPQTS010000077.1:0-32321 GCF_051386455.1 Streptomyces sp. URMC 124 | reverse complement strand
ATTCCGCCCCCGCATTCCACTAACGGAATTCGTAAGTGAGCCAGCTCTCATGGGCGCCCTCACACCCGACAGCCCCCTGAACAACCCACAGCAAACACTCACACGCACCGCGTCAGCGGATTTCGGGGACCGCCCGGGCACGACCCAAGGCCCTGCCCGGGCGCCGGCACGGCTCCGTCTCAGGAAGCCTGGTCGAGGGCCGCTCGGGGGTGCGGGATCGGGGTTTCCACGGGCGCGTCCGCGGGCGTGTCCGTGGTCTGGTGCAGGGTGACGGTGCGGGCCGGGGCGGGGATGCGGATGCCCTCGGCGCGATAGCGTTCGTGCAGGCGTTTGATGAACTCGTGCTTGATCCGGTATTTGTCGCTGAATTCGCCGACCCCGAGGATCACCGTAAAGCCGATCCGGGAGTCTCCGAAGGTGTGGAACCGGACGGCCGGCTCGTGGTCGGGTACGGCGCCGTCGACGTTTTTCATCACGCTCTCGGCGACCTCGACGGTGACCTGTTCGACGCGCTCCAGGTCGCTGTCGTAGGCGACGCCCACCTGCACGGTGACGGACAGCATCTGCTCGGGCCGGCTGAAGTTGGTCATGTTCGTGCCGGCGAGCTTGGCGTTCGGGATGATGACCAGGTTGTTGTTGAGCTGCTCCACGACCGTGATGCGCCAGTTGATGTCGCGGACGTAGCCCTCTTCGCCACTGCTGAGGCGTATGTAGTCGCCGGGCTGGACCGTCTTCGAGACAAGAATGTGCACGCCCGCGAAGAGGTTGGCCAGCGTGTCCTTCAGGGCCAGGGCGATCGCCAGGCCGCCCACGCCGAGGGCGGTGAGCAGGGGGGCGATGGATATGCCGAGGGTTTCCAGCATCACGAGGAAACCCATCGCCAGGACCGCGATGCGCGTGATGTTCACGAATATCGTGGCCGATCCGGCCACGCCCGAACGGGACTGCGCCATGGTGCGCACCAGTCCGCTGATGACCCGGGCGGCGGTGAACGTCGCGATGAGGACGACGCCGGCCGTCAGCACTTCGTCGATGATGTGCCCGACCTGCCGGGTCAGCGGGAGGGCTCCGGCGGCGGCCGCCACGCCCGCCGCCACAGCGGACCAGGGGGCGAGCGTGCGCAGTATGTCGACGATGATGTCGTCGCCCTGCCAGCGCGTCCTGAGGGCGCGCACGCCGAGCCAGCGAAGGATCACCCGCAGCACGAGGGCGACGGCCAGGCCCGCCGCCACGGCGATGCCGGCGACGATGATGTCATGCAGCGTCAGATCCCGGTTCACCGGTGCCCTCCTCGCCCCGCGGAGAAGGGGGCAGCGGCGTCGTACGCCACCGCCGGAAACCCGGAGTCATGACCGGAGTAATGATTCGTCACCTTGTACCTGTCTGTCCCGACGGATCGTGCCCGCGCCGGGTCACGGCTGTGATCCGGCGCGAGAAGTCATCCTGCACCACGCCCGTTTCACCCCTGCACGCCCGGGGTGCTTCTTCCGGACGATCCGTCAGGGAGTCGGCCTGCAGGGTGGAAGGCACCACTCACCGGTCGGATCCGGGGGGCCGAGCGGGGCGTCGGCGCCGGGCAACCGCCGCGCGGTGAGGGCGACGTGACCCGGGCCTGATGGCACGGCCGGCCGGGCTGCGGCTATGTGACGGACTCGATTATCCATCCCCCGCGCGGGCCGGGAGCCGGGAACCATGCACATCAGCATTGGCCAACGCTCCGTCCGCCGGCAGCACGAGGCGCCGCCGCGCACCAGGGCGGAGCCGATCGCTGCGGGGGCCGTTCTCATGCATCGCATCATTTTGTCGGCCGACGACCTGGCACGCGTGCGGATCAGTGAATCGGATCTCCTCTCCATGGAGGCGTTATTCGCCTTGGAGGCACTCCGGGAAGGCCGCGGAGAGGGATTCCGCGCATGGCGGCAGGGGGTGTGCGGGGGCGGTCGGCGGGCCGATCCGAGAATGGAGCGCGTCGCGACGCTGATCCGGGTTCCCGGCGGCCCGGGAAGACTGCTGGAATTGTGTACCGGCGGGGGACGCCACTCCGTGGTGCCCCCGGCCCGCGCCGGGGTTCCGCCGGTGTCCGTGCATTCCGCGGTGCAGGATTTCCAGCAACTGGCCGTCGCACCTCACTGGGGGCGGATCCGCGCCTATCTGGGCGACGTCCGGGACACCCTGCGGGACATCATGTGCCGTGACGGCGTGGAAGTGCTGCTGGACTCGCTGGGCCCGGGAATCCGCTGGAACGCCCCCGCCCTGGAGATCGCGGGCGTGCGTTCCGGGGAGACGGAACTCGACGGCAGCGGCCTGGTGCTGGCCCCTTCCTTGTTCCTGCAGCGCGCGGGACATCTGCTCCCGCCCGCCCGGCAGGGCGTGCACCGCGCCCCCGTCCTGGTGTTCCCCGACCGTCCGGGGCCGGAGGAGCTCACCCGGCTGCTGGGCGGCGGACGGGCAGCAGCCAGTGCGCACTGCGGAGCGGACAGCCTCGCCGCCCTCGTGGGGCGGACCAGAGCGGCTGCCCTGCGCGCGCTGCACGAAGGCTGCACCAACGCCGAGCTGGCCGACCGGCTGGGCGTGTCCGCGGCCGCGGTGAGCCAGCACATGGCGGTCCTGCGGGCCGCGGGCCTGGTCTCCACGCGCCGCAACCGCAGCCATGCCATCCACACCGTCACGCGGCTCGGCCGTCTCCTGCTGCAGGGCGAGGCCGCGGAGCGGCACCCCGCGGGCCCGGCCGTGCCCGCGGCGGCGGTGCGTCAAGGCCGGGAGAGACGGGCGCCCGCGGCCGCTGCGGTGGCGCTCTGATGCGGTTACCTGGAACTCTCCGGAATTAAAGGGCAATCGCTTGACGATAGTGCCCCTGCCCGGGTAGACGAGCCACGAATTACCGGACGGTACATCTCCGGTTAAGCGTGAACTTACGCCGATTGCCGGCCGGTGACGAGCGGGTGGATGCTTCTCGTACCGGAACGGAAAAGCGTTCCACTCCCCGGTCGCTGAACTCCGGCAACCGACAACCGGAAACCGGTAAACCTGTAAACCGGCAGACCGGCAGACCGGCAGACCGGCAGACCGGCAGACCGGCAGACCGCAACTCCTACAGAACGGCGGGAGGGCACCATGGATCCGAGGTACGAGGCGTACACCATCGCCGATTCCACGTGGTACGAGCCGCTGGATCGCTGCCAGGACTCGGATTCCCTCTTCTCCCTCTCCGTGCGTGAACTCCCGGAGGGCTGGCGGAGGCAGCACCAGGGCGTATGGGAATTCCTGACGCCCGGTGGCTCCGGACAGCTGCCGGAGCAGGGCTGGAAGATCCATGTGAGCGCGACGCCCGGCGCCGCGGAGGAGACGATCGAGGCGGCGTGGAGCGTCTGCCGGCGGCTGGAGCTGCCGTGGAAGTTCCTGCGCAGCCGGCAGATCGTCGCCGCGATGAACACCAAATACGCCCACCGGGCCGCGAGTGGCAAGACCGTGACCGTCTATCCCCGGACCACGGACGATCTGCGCACGGCTCTGGAGGAGCTGGAGACGGTGATGCACGGTCGGCCCGGCCCCTACGTGCTGTCCGACCGGCGCTGGAACGACGGCCCGGTGTCGGTCCGCTACGGCGCCTTCACGCTGATGTGGTGCGAACTGGCCGACGGCTCGCGGGTCCCCGCGCTCCGCACCCCCCAGGGACGGCTCGTGCCCGACCAGCGGCGCCCGGTCTTCTCCCTCCCCCCGTGGGCCGGCGTCCCGGACTTCCTCGCGGAGCAGCCGGCGGCCGACGGCGCGTCGGCCTCCCTCGGCGGCTACGAGGTCCGCAAGGCGCTCCACTTCTCCAACGGCGGGGGCGTCTACCTCACGGCGGACGGCGAAGGACGGCAGGTCGTCCTCAAGGAGGCCCGGCCGCACGCGGGCCTGGACGCCAACGGCCTGGACGCGGTCGAGAGGCTGCGCACCGAGGACGCGGTCCTGGAGGGTCTCGCGCACCTGCCGTTCGTCCCTCGACGGTACGGCTCCTTCTCCGCCTGGGAACACCACTACCTCGCCATGGAGTACGTCGAGGGGGAGACGGTCAGCGCCTGGCTGGGGCGCGAGCACCCGCTCACGCGCCACCGTCCCACCGCTGAGGCCCGTACGCGCTTCGCCGCCTCCGTCGTCGAGCGGATGGAACAGGTCGCCGCGTGCGTGGAGGCGCTGCACGGGGCGGGAGTGGCCTTCGGTGACCTCCACCACCGCAACATCCTGATCCGGCCCGACGGCACCGTGGCGCTCGTGGACTTCGAGCTCGCCACCCCGCTCGCCTCGGTCCGCAGTGCTGCCCTGGGGGCGCCCGGCTTCGCCGATCCCGCCCTCACCGACCCGCGCGAGGCCGACCTTTTCGCCCTGGGCTGCTGCCAGCTCGCCGCCCTCGTTCCCCTCACCGTGCTGACGTTGCGCAACCCCCGCGCCGTGGCATCGCTGATCGAGCTGGCCCGGGCCTCCTTCCCTTCCCTGCCGCCGGAGTTCACGCGGCAGATGACCGAACGCCTGGCGCTGTCACCCGCGCTGCGCCCCCACTTGCCACCCTCCGAAACGCTCTCAGGGACGTCCTCACGCACAGCCTTAGGAACGTCGCCAGGAGCGTCGCCCGGCGCACCCGACGGCACGCTCGCCGCCGCCCCACCGCCCCTGACCGCGCCGTCCGCGGAAGCACTGCTGCGCGGCATCTCCCGTGCGGCTTACACCGGCCGTAAGGACCGGCGCTACCCCTGCGACGTGGCCGGGCACCGTCCGGGCGCCTCCCTGGGGCTCGCGTACGGCACTCCGGGCGTGCTGTGGGCACAGCACGCCGCCGGAAGCACCGTCTCCGAGGAGGACGTCGGCTGGCTGGCCGATGCCGCACGCCACGCTCCCTCGGACGCACCGCCCGGTCTCTACGACGGGCTGGCGGGCGCCGCATGGACCCTGCACCGGCTGGGGCACCCGCAGGGTGCGAACCTGGTCGACCGTCTCCTGGCCGGCCCCCTGCCCGCCTCGCCCGGCCTGTTCAGCGGACTGTCCGGAATCGCCCACCTCCTCCTGGACGTCGGCCTGAAGGACGAAGCGCTCGCACTCGCCCTGCGGGTACGGGAACAAGTGGGCTCCAAAGGGCTGCTGGACCGGCCGGGGCTGATGTACGGCTGGTCGGGTCCGGCGGTGCTGTTCGCCCGCTGCGCCGAAGTGACCGGAGACCTCCAGTGGGCCTCTGCGGCCGAACGCGCCGTGCGGTGCGACCTGGTGCACTCCCGTGACGTGGACGGCATGCTGCAGATGCACAGTTCGAGCCGGCTGCTTCCCTACCTGGCGGAAGGCTCCGCCGGCGTCGCGATGGCCGCCCTCGCGCTTCCTCCGCCCCAGGCGGACGCGGTCGGTGCCGACGGCATCGTGACCGGTGCCGCCCGGGCCGGTGCGGTGGACGTCGTCCTGCAGGGCGGGTTGTTCAACGGCCGCTCCGGACTGGCGTACCTGCTCTCCCACGCCCTGGCTCGCACAGGGCGGTGGCAGGAGGAGCTGGACAGTCATCTGCGCGCCCTTCCCCTGCACTTGGCGCCGTACGAGGATGCGCACGTCCTGCACGGCGACCAGCTGGTCCGCCTCTCGACGGACCTGGCGACCGGCTCCGCGGGCGCGCTGATCGCGCTCGTGGCCGCCAAGAACCCCGGCAGCCGTCTGCTCCCCGGCGCTCATCCGACCTGCGGGTGACCGCCTGCCGGGAGCGACGCTCCGGACCACCCGGACCGACAAGCCCGAGAGAGGAGGTGGAAAGACATGCAGAACATCCTGGCCCTGCAGGAGCTCGACGAGGAGACCGTCCTCGACGCGCCCTTCAGCTCCGTCAGCGTCGTCGTGTGCCACTGACGCTCAGTCAGGAACGGCTGAACCACCGCCCGTGAAACAAGCGCGGGGAGGCCACAATGTGGGTGGCCTCCCCGCGCTGCTTCCAGCTTACGCACTGTGGAGGGCAGAAGACAGTGTCCGTGGCGCCCCGCCCCTCTCGCCCCCTCGCCGGACCGATGCCGATGCGCCGCCTCTTCCTCGCCGAAGCGCGCGCCTACCCCGGCCGCCTGGCCGGAGCCGCGGTGGCCTGTGCCGTGACGGCGGCCGGCGTGGGCGCCTGCACGCTGCTCCTGATCGGTGCGGGCCGCGGGGACTTCCCCGCCCGCTCCGTGGCGGCGGCCCAGGCCCAGGACGCCCGCAACCTGCTCTCCTTGCTGCTGTCCATGCTGCTGATGTGCGCCGTGCTGGTGATCGGTTCCACCGTGTCGCTGTGGACGGGGCAACGGCTCGGGCAGTTCGCCGTCCTGCGGGCCCTGGGGGTGACGGCAGGGCGGTTACGTCGCATGGTCGCCGGTGACGTGGCGCGGCTGGCGGTCGTTGCCGCTGCCGTGGGTACGGCGGGCATGCTGCCCCTGGCGCAGGCCGGCCGGCGCCTGCTGGTGGACCGCGGCCTCTTCCCCGAAGCGGCCTCGCTCCCCTCCTCGGGGCAGGTGTGGGGCACTGCGTTGGGCGTATGCGTCTCCACCGCAGCGGTCGCCGTCCTGGCGGCCATGGCCGGAGTGCTCGCCGCCGGGCGTGTCAGCCCCGGTGCGCTCATGAAGGACACGGAAGGGTCCCTGGCGTCCCGCCGCAGCCGGGCGAGACTGCTGACCGGCCTGGGCATGGCCGTGGCGCTGTGCGTTCCCCTGCTGTACGTCATGGCCTTCACCCCGCTGCCGTCGACGGTGCGGGCTGCCGTCGCCCCCGGCCTGGCCCTGGTGCTCATTCCCACGCTCGCGGCCCTCGCGCCGTGGATCGTGCCCCTGCTGACCCGGCCGGTGTGTGCCATCCTGCGCATCGCGGACCGGCGAGTGGGACGCATCGCCGCCGCCGGGCTGCGGGCGGCCCCCGCACGGACGACGGCCATGGCGGTGCCCGTCCTGCTCGCCGTGGGGATCGCCGTCTGCCTGCTGGGCACCGGCGCCACCATGGGAGAGGCCGTCGCGCGCCAGACCGCCGACGGGCTGCGCGCCGACGCTGTCGTCACCGCCCGCCCCGGGCACCGGCTCCCGGCCCCGCCCGCCGCGGCCCCCGGCGGGACGGGAGCGCCCTCCGGCGTCACCGCCACGGTGCTGGTGGCCACACGGATCACCGCTCCCGCCACGTCCTTGGACGACCAGCCCTCCCCCGTGGACGCCTGGGGAGCCGACGGCCCTCCGCTCGCGAAGTCCCTGGACCTCAAGGAGCGCGAAGGCCGGCTGTCGGACCTGCGGGAGGGCACCTTCGCCGCCGGCGCCGGCCAGGCAGAGGCCCACCACTGGAAGACCGGCCAGAAGGTCCGGCTCGCGCTCGCGGACGGATCCCGCCCCGAGCTGACCCTCGTCGCCGTCTACGAACGCGACCTCGCCTTCCCGGCGTTCGTCATCGCCCGCACCACGGCCCTTGAGCACACCCGGGACCCGTACGCCGACCGCATCCTGCTCAGCGGCGCGTACGCCTCCTGGCCGAAGGAACCGGGCCGGACGGTCGCCTCCCGCGCGCAGTACCTCGACGACCTGCGGCCCCGTAACCCCGCCGACGACCTCGCCACCCGCCTGATCGTCTCCGTCGTCAGCGGCTACGCGCTGCTGGCCGCGGCCAACACCGCCTCCCTGGCCCAGCGCGACCGCCGCGCCCAGCGCGCGCACCTGCGCGCCCTCGGGCTGAGCAGGGGCCAGTTGCTGCGCTGCGTGCTCTACGAAGCGTGCGGCGCGGCCGCCGTCGGAGCGGCGCTGGCGGCCGCCACCGCCCTCGCCTGCCTGGTCCCCTTCGCCGCCACCCTGGGCACCGGGGCGCTGCCCGCCCTGGACGTGCCGTGGACCGCCGCGGTCCTGGCGGCCGCCTTCCTGGCCGTCGCCCTGCCCGCGGTGATGACCGCCCATCCGATGTCCACCGTCCGGCAGCAGTTCGCAAGGAGAGCGGTGTGAAGCAGCAGAAGCAGAAACTGGGCAGCCGGTTCTGGCTGCTGTTCAGCGGGGAGGCCGCCTCCGCCGTGGGCACGGCGGCCTCGGTCATCGCCCTGCCCATGGCCGCCTTCCAGGTCAGCGGAGACGTCCGGCACGCCGGATTCACCAGCACCGCGCTGTCCCTGGGGATCGTGGCCGCCCGGCTGCCCGCCGGGGTGCTGGCCGACCGCTACCAGCGCCGGACGCTCCTCCTCCTGGGCAACGCCGTCGGCGCCCTGGTGCTGGGCACCCTGGCGGTGCTCCGCGCGGCGGGCTCCGTCCCTGCGGGCGCGCTCCTGGCCGCCGCCTTCCTCCTCGGCGCCGTGGGCAGCACCCTCGCCCCCGTCGAGAACGTGGCTGTACGCACCTTCGTCCACGCGGATCTCCTGCCCCGCGCCCTGGCGCTGATCCAGAGCCGCGCCGCGCTCGCCCTGATCATCGGCCCGCTCGTGGCCGGCGTGCTGCTGAAGGTCAACGCCGCGTGGGTCTTCGCCGCCGACGCCCTGACCTATCTGACCGCGGCCTCCTGCGCCTTCCTGCTGCCCGCCAAGGCGGGTCCCACCGGCAAGCAGCAACCGCCCCTCCGGGCCGTCACCGAAGGCCTGCGCTTCCTGTGGCGGTCCCCCTTCCTGCGCTACGGCGCGCTCAACGCCACCGTCCTCAACCTCGTCTTCAACGGCCTGCTCATCGTCGTCATCGCCTCCTGCGACAGGACCGGCGCGGGCTCGGTGGCGGTGGGCGTGCAGACCGCCTGCTTCGGGGCGGGCGCGGTGGCCGGGTCCCTGGTCGCCGCCCCGGTGGCGCGCAGACTCCCGGCCGGCCGGGGCATCGCGCTGGCCACCGCCGTCATCGCCCTCGCCCTGCTCGGCTTCGCCACGGTCCGCAGCACGTGGGGCGCGGCCCTCATGCTGGCGCTCGCCACCGCCGGCGGCCCGGTGATCACCGTGGTGCTCTCCTCGATGCAGATGCGCATCACGCCGCCGCAGCTGCAGGGGCGTGTCCACAGCGCCAGTGGCTTCCTCTCGCAGGCCGTCGCCCCGCTCGGCCCCACCCTCGCCGGGGCGGGCGCACACGCCTTCGGCCTCGGTCCCACGGTCACGGCAGCGGCCGTCCTGGTCGTCCTCCTGGCCGTGGTGGGCTGGTTCACCACCGCCCGCCGTACGGTGGTCGCGGAGGCGCGGCAGTCCCTGGGCACGCAGGCGCCGGCGGAGACGCAGGCGCCTGCGAGGGTGCAGGCATCGGCGGAGGTGCAGGGGGGCGCGGACGCGCAGGAGGCCCGGGCCGGGGATGCTCCGGCCGCGGAGGCGAGCCGTGGCTGACGCCCTGGACGTCCCGGACGTCCTGCCGGAGGACCCCTACCGCTGGCTGGAGGAGGACTCTTCACGCACGCGCGCGTGGCTGACCGCACAGCAGCGCCTGCTCGCAGCCCACCGGGAGCGCACGGACGACCGCGACTGGCAGGCGCTACTGGCCGGGATCGAGACCGCGACCGCCGGGCGCCTCCTGAACCCGCCGGTGGAAGCCGGGGAATTGCTGTTCCAGCAGGTGCTGAGCGCTTCCGGCGGCCAGCTCCTCACCGCGACCGACCCGCACGGCCGCAGCCGCACCCTCCTGGACACTGAGGAGCACGCTTCCCCCACCAGGACGGCGAGCTGGCACCCCGAGCCCCGTGGCCGCGCCGTGCTCGTCCAGCTCCACCACGAGGGGCACGAGAACGGCGGCCTGCACCTGATCCCCACCGACGGCACCGCACCGACGGAGTATCTTCCCGAGGCCTCGCCCCACCCCGCCGTGGCCTGGGCCGGCGGCCTCCTGCTGTACAGCGCCGGCACCCGCACCGAACACACCTTGCTCGCCCGTCCCTTACGCACCGACACGGCCGGGAACGCGGCCCGGCATCCGGCCCGGACCGTGCCCCTTCCCGTCCCCGGACCGGTGAGGATCACCCTGCACAGCGGACCCGGCGGCCACCTGCTGCTCCGTACCCGGACGGCGAAGGAGCCCGGGGCACGGTGGTGGTGCACGCGCTGGGACGGCCGCGGCGCACCCGGCTGGCAGCGCCTTCCCCTCGACCACCTCCGTATCACCGCGTTCGCTCTCGGCACGGACCGCCTCTACCTCGCCACAGGCCGGGAGCTCTCGGCACTGGGCCTGCCGGACGCGGCGCCCGGGCACGGCACGGCCCCCGCCCCTGTCCCCCTCCCCTGCCCCGCCGGTGACGGGCACCTTCCAGGGGAGATCAAGGCCTTACGCGTCCTGGGGCGGGACGAGTCCCCCTGCCTGGCCGTGCTGAGGCAGCACGGCACCGTCCGGTACGTCGACTTGCGGCCCGTCGGCGTGCCCGCAGAGGGCCGGGGCGTCACCGAAGCGCCCGGCCGGGGCACCACGGTCCTGACCTGGCGCGCCCGGCTGCGCTTGGGTCCCGCCTCGTACGGTGGCGACGGCCGTCCCGGTGACGCGCTGTGGGTCCTCGCCGACGATCCCCGGGACGGCTGCTGGAGTCACCGCCTCACCGCGGGCTCGGCGCCCGTCACCCCGCCGGCAGGCCGCTCCTCCCTGCGCACCTCCACCGCCGTCAGCGACGACGGCACCTCCCTGCCGGTCACCATCTGCGACCCGCCCTCCGCCGGGACCGGCCCGCTCCCGGTCCTGGTCACCGTCTACGGCGGCTTCGGCGTCCCCCTCGAACCGTCCTGGGACCCCATCCTCGCCGCCTGGCTCACCGCCGGCGGACGCGTGGCCTGGGTCCACGCCCGCGGCGGCGGCGAATTCGGTGCGGAGTGGGCGGCGGCGGGGCGGGGAGAGGGCAAGTCGCGCACCGTCGACGACCTGTGCGCGGCTGCCCGCGCCCTCGTCTACCAGGGCGAGGCGCGGCCGGGGCGGCTCGCCGGGCTGGCCGCCAGCAACGGCGGGCTGGTGCTGGCCGCAGCCGTGCTCCGCGCCCCTCGCCTCTTCTCCGCCGTCGCCTGCGCCGCGCCCCTCACCGACATGGCCCGCTACACCTCGGGCGGCGGCCTGGGCCGCCTGTGGCGGGACGAATACGGCGACCCCGCCGACCCGGCGGCGCTCGCAGCGCTCCTCGCGTACTCGCCCTACCACCACGTGCGGCAGGGCGAGCCCTACCCGGCCACGCTCCTGATCACCGGAGGCAACGACGCACGCGTCCCTCCCTGGCACGCCTGGAAACTCTGCGCCGCGCTCCAGGAGGCGCCCTCGGGCCGGCAGCCCGTCCTCCTGGACCACCAGTCCGACACCGGCCACAACGGGCGCACCGGTGCCGCCGCCACGGCGCTCGGCGCACGCGTCCTGGCCCTCCTCGCCTCGCGTGCCGGCCTCGCCCCGCCCACGAGACGAATCCCCTCCCCGCCCGCCGACGACGTGAACGCGCCCACCCCGCTCCGGGCGCCCCGGCAGCCGACCGCACCCGCACCGTCCTAGAGGAGCACCGCATGACCTGGGCACACCTGCGCCACGGCCCGGCACACCAGCCCTCCGCACAGCACCCGCCGGCAGCCCCGCCGGCCGCAGCCGCAGTGGACCTCACCAAGGTGTACGGCGGCGGAGCGCGCCGCGTCGCCGCCCTCGACCGTGTGAGCGTGTCCTTCCAGCAGGGTCACTTCACCGCCATCATGGGACCCTCCGGCTCCGGCAAATCCACGCTCATGCAGTGCCTGGCCGGGCTGGACACGCCCACGTCCGGAACGGCCCTCATCGGCGACACCGACCTGGCCCGCCTCCCGGAGCGGCAACTGACCCGTCTGCGCCGGGAACGGATCGGGTTCATCTTCCAGGCGTTCCACCTGCTGCCGGCCCTGACCGTGGCGGAGAACATCACCCTGCCCCTGTCCATCGCCGGTCGCCGCCCGGAGCGTCAGTGGCTCGATCAGGTCATCACCACGCTCGGCCTGACGGACCGGCTCGGCCACCGCCCCGGAGAGCTGTCCGGCGGGCAGCAGCAACGCGTCGCCTGCGCCCGGGCCCTCGCCGGGCGCCCCGACATCATCTTCGCGGACGAACCCACCGGCAACCTCGACACCCCCACCGGTGCCGAAGTCCTCTCCCTCCTCGCCCACCTGACGCACCACATGGGGCAGACCATCATCATGGTCACCCACGACCCCGCGGCCGCCGCCTACACCGACCGCGTCGTCTTCCTGGCCGACGGCCGCATCACCGACGAACTCCACCGCCCGGACGCGGACCGGATCCTGGACCGCATGAAACGCTTCAACAACCCGTGACGGAGGCGGCCGGCAGGCCCGCCTCGTCGAGGAGCCGGCGCATGTCGGCTGCCGGGAGGGCCGGATTCCGTGCTGCGTCCTGTGCGGTGTCGGGGTCGGCGAGCAGCTCGTAGAGGCGGGGCAGGGGCAGCCTCGGGTCACGGGCCGCCTCGTGGCGTACGTAGGCGGCCATGTCCCTGGTGAGCCGGTCGAGCAGTTCGGGTGAGGCGTCGGGGGCGCGGATCGCGTGGCGGCGCAGTCCGGGGTCCTCGTGGTGTGCGAGGGCGGCCAGGCGGTGCCGGGGGAAGCCGGGCTTGTCGGGCAGCAGCCAGCGGCTGTAGCCCTCCCACTGCAGGAAGACCTGCCACATGAGTTCCGGCGGCGGTGCCGGGTGGTTCTCGCACAGCAGCAGCCGGACGGCGAAGTCGTCGTCCTCGGCGAGGCGGGCGACGAGGTCGGGCGGCAGGTGCGGGCTGACGGCGGCGCTGCGGCGCAGCCAAACGTGGGCCGAGTGGACGCAGCGGCGCAGTACGTCCGTGTCCTCGCGGGCTTCCCGGACCCAGGTCAGAGGGGCCAGCCGTTCACCCGGTTCGATCGTGTGGTCGACGGCGGCGCGCTGGGCCTCCGTGAGCTCCGGGCGGGCGGAGACGGCGAGGCGTACGGGACGGTGGGGGTCCCGGGCGAGGTGGGCGACCAGGTCGGCGGGGAGGGAGGGGTTCTCGGCGATCGCCATCCGCTCGGAGGGCTCGTCGCTGTACGCGAAGCGTTCGGCCAGGCGGCGGTCGAGCCGTCCGTGGGCCAGCAGGAGGGAGCGGTCCCGTCCTTCGAGCTCGTCGACGAGTTCTGCGGTGTGCCGGACGTCGCCGGATGCGGCGCGGAGGGCGGCGGCTCGCCGTACGGACGGCTCTTCGTCGGCGAGCAGGGCTTCCCGGGCGCCGGGCGTCAGATCGCGCCACACGCGGCAGGCGGCGTGACGCAGCTGCGGGTCCGGGCTGTCGGCGAGACCTGCCAGGAGGCGGGTGGGAAGGGACGGCGACATCAGCGCTTCCTGACGGATGGTCGGGCGCGGGTCGCCGAACAGGCGCTCGTAGGTCTCGTCGGGCAGGGGCTCGGGCCGGGTCCGGAAGACCAGGGGGCCGGCGGCCAGGGCCAGCCGGACCCTGGGTTTGTCGTCGATCAGGCGCGCCCGCTGCGCGGCCGGGGCGAGCGGGCTTCCGGCGAACGCGGACCGCACCTTGATGTCGGGGTGGTGCACGATCGCCTCGATCACTTCGCCGGGAAGGCCGGCGCGGCGCGCCACCCTCTCCCCCACGACGGCGTCCTCCGCGCGCAGGAGGCGCAGGAGGACGTCGGCCGGGGCGGCGGGGTTGCCGGCGAGGCCGTACGGGATGTCGGACACAAGGCTCCGGTCGCTCGGTGGAATGCGTGGGTCGGGGCGCTGTCTCAGCCGGCGCCGGCGTTCGCGCCCGGGTCCGTGTCGAGGCCGTCGATCAGGCGGTCGAGGAAGCGGGTGAACGTGGCCTCGGGGGTGAGCGGTCGCCCGGGCGCGGCGAGGGCTTCCGCGAGCTCGGGGTGGTGGCCGTCCGCGGCGACGGCGGCGAGGTAGCGGGCTTCGGCTGCGGCCCGGTCCGGTGACCGGGCGGCCGCGCCCTGCGCGATCTCGTGGGCGACGTGTGCGGCGACGAATCCGGTGAGCTGGGCGAAGACCTCCAGCTTCGCGGCGCCGTCGAGCCGGGTGGGCCGCAGGGCGGTGAGTGCGCGCTCCAGGAAGGCCAGCGTGTGCGGGCCGAGGGACCGGCGGGCGGACAGTGCGGCGGGGAGCCAGGGGTGGCAGAGCATCAGGGCGCGCTGCAGGTGGCCGATGGCCTTCAGGTCGGTGCGCCAGTCTCCGGTGAGGGGATCCGTGGTCGGGAGCTCGCCGCTGACGTGGTCGACCATCAGTTCCAGCAGGGTCTCCTTGTCGGGGGCGTAGTTGTAGAGCGACATGACGCCGGCTCCGACCTGGGCGGCGACGCGCCGCATGGTGACCGCTTCCAGGCCTTCGGCGTCCGCCAGGGCGACGGCTGCGGCCGTGATGGCCTGGCGGCTGAAGGCGGGTTTGCGCCCTCTGCCGGACCGGCCGGAACCGAGCCAGAGCTCCTGCGGGTCGACTCCGCCGGCGCCGGCGCCGTCTCCACGGGTCACGTTCCTCTTACCCCTCTCCTCACCGCTGTGACTTGCGGGAACCATCCAAGCATCCCCTATTCTCGTACAGCGTACGTAAATGATGGAGGGGACACCATGACACCGCCCGAACACCACGCCGCGCCGAGGACCGCCTGGGCCGCACCGTCCGGCTCCGGGAAGCCGCCGCTCGGATCCCGGCTGATGAGGGCGACGTGGCGCCGCCTGCCGGCCGCACGGCACGACGTCGGCTGGGAGCCGGGGCTCGCGGTACCGGCCGCGGACGGCAGCCCCCTGCGCACCGACCACTACTTCCCCCGCACGGAGGGCGACTTCCCCACCCTGCTCGTGCGTTCCCCCTACGGCAGGGGGCTGCCGTGGTCACCGATGTACGGGATGCTCTTCGCCGAACAGGGCTTCCACGTGGTGCTGCAGAGCTGCCGCGGCACCGGCGGCTCGGGCGGCCGGTTCGACCTGTGGCGCAACGAGCCCGCCGACGGCCGGGCCACCGTGGCGTGGCTGCGGGAGCAGCCCTGGTTCACCGGAACGCTCGGCACCGTCGGCCCCAGCTACCTCGGCTACGTGCAGTGGGCCCTCGCCCTGGATCCGCCGCCGGAGCTCAAGGCGATGGTCGTCCAGGTCGGCCTGCACGACCCGTACGCCTTCTTCCACGCACAGGGCGCGTTCCAGCTGGAGAACGCCCTCGTCCACGGCGTCGGCATGACATACCAGCACCAGGGGACCGTCCCCTTCGTGAAAGCGGCGCTGCGCCTGCAGCGGCGCCTGCGCGAGATCACCTCCGCGCGGCCGCTGCGCGGGGCGTACGTCCCCGCCCTCGGCGAAGTGCCGTGGCTGGACGACGTGATGACGCACCCGGACGCCAGCGACCCCTACTGGGACGGCGCTTCGCTGGCGGAGGCGGCGGAGCGGCTGAGCGTGCCCACCGCCCTGATCACCGGATGGCACGACGCGCTGGCCGACCAGACCGTCGAGCAGTACGCCCGCCTGCGGCGTGCCGGATGCGCGACCTCTCTGCTGGTCGGCCCCTGGACCCACACCACCGCGCTGCAGCAGGGCTGGCCCGAGGTCTTCGCCGAGAGCCTCGCCTGGCTGCGCGCGCACCTGTGCGACGACCGCGCGGGCCTGCGCCCCACTCCCGTGCGCGTGCGCGTCGGTGGCGAAGACGCCTGGCGGGACCTCGACGACTGGCCGCCGGCGCCCGGCAGGAAGACGGCCTGGTTCCCTGTGGCGAACGGGGGCCTCGCCCGGCAGGCCGCCCACGAGGCCCCGGGGGCGTCCGTACCGCTGCTGACCTTCCGCTACGACCCCGCCGACCCCACTCCCTCCCTGGGCGGGCAGTTGCTCTCCCGCGGCGCCGGCCCCCGGGACAACAAGGCGCTGGAGGCGCGGGACGACGTCGTGACGTTCACCAGTGCGCCGCTGACCGCTCCCGTGGACGTCCTCGGCCCGGTCTCGGCGCGGCTACGGGTCTCCGCGGACACCGGCTGCGCCGACCTCTTCGCGCGGCTCTGCGACGTGGACGCGCAAGGCCGTTCCGTCAACGTCTGCGACGGGCTGAGCCCGCTGCAGGCCGCCGGGCAGGCCGTCTGCGAGGTCACCGTGCCGATGAGCTCCACCGCCCACCGCTTCGCCGCCGGTCACCGCATCCGCCTGCAGATCAGTGGAGGCGCGCATCCGCGCTTCGCCCGCAACCCCGGCACCGGGATGCCGCGAGCGGAGGCCACCGGCCTGGTGCCGGTACGGATCACGCTGCATACGGGCTCGGCGCTCGACCTGCCCCAGGCGGCCGGGGTGGTGAGCGGCGAACGGTAGCCGCCCGCGCCGGGCGGTAGGGCAGGTGTCATGGCTTCACCCGGCGCGGACAAGGCAGGTGCACCAACAGGCAAGTGCCCCCACAGGCAAGTGCCCCCACAGGCAGGTGCGTCTACCGGCAGACGCGCGTCAGTTCCAGGGGTTGGCCGGCTGGTCGTTGATGAACGTCCAGAAACGGGTGCCGGCCGGGACGTCCCCGTAGGCCCAGTAGCTCCAGCCGCCCGAGTTCTCCAGGTTGGGCCCGTACCTGCCGTCGTGGAACTCGGCCATGCGCCAGCCCGCCCCGAAGTTGTTGGCGCAGACGCTGTCGGCGACCGCGAGGCTGGTCAGGCGCGTGCCGCGGATCGGATAGCTGGCCGCGACCGTGCCGCGCGCCCAGCCCGCGTAGAAGCCGGGGGTGATGCCGTCGGGCACCGGCGAGCCGTCGACTCTCAGGCAGAGCACCGGCAGGGCCGTGGTCGTGGCGGTGTCGCCCTGGTACGGGTTGCTCAGGGCGCCGCCGCCCACCTGCACCGTCCCGCTGGGGCCCGACAATCTGGTTTTGAGACACATGTTGTGGCTAACGTGTAGGCATGCCGATTGCACCGGAGTACCTGCATCTTGTGCTTCCAGGTCCATTCCCTGCCTACATCTACGGCCGCGCCAGCCACGACCCAAAGAAGAAGGGGCGCAGTGTCAGTACCCAGGTGCATGAGGGACGTTCACTCTGCGAAAAATGGGGATGGCCCATCGTTGGCGTCTTCGATAAGGACGTCGACCGATCAGCGTCTCGTCACGCCAAGCAGCAACGCACCGACTTCGAAGCCATGCTCGAAGGCATTCGAGCTGGAGCGTGTCGAATCGCCGTCGCGTGGGAAGCGTCTCGGTACTACCGAGATCTTGAAGCCTATGTTCGGTTGCGCAATGCATGTCAGGAAGGTGGTGTGCTGCTGTGCTACAACGGCATGGTCTACGACCTGAGCAGGCGGGAGGACATTAAGGCCACGGCGCGAGACGCCCTTGACGCCGAGGACGAGGCGGAGGGTATCCGCGACCGGAACCTGCGCACACACAAGAAGATCATTGCAGACGGGACACCACATGGCCGCACCCCGTATGGCTACACGCGTCGTTACGACCCCGACACTGGTGATTTGGTAGGCCAGATCCCTCACCCACTGCAGGCAAAGTTCGTTCGCGAGATCTTTGAGCGTTTTGCGGGGGGCCAGTCGGTCTTCCGCATTGCGCAATACCTGAACACCCAGCCCGATGCCGCGCAGGCAACAGGGGTACCCTGGAGGGCAGTTCGGATCTACGGGCTACTGAGCATGAGAGTCTACATCGGCGAGCGCGTTCACCACGGAGTCGTAATTCCAGGAAAGGCCAAATGGGAGCCGCTCGTAGACGAATCAACGTTCTTTCGCGTGCAAACGATCCTTCAAGACCCAAGCCGACACAGGCAGCACGACACTTCGGCTAAGCATCTCCTGTCCAGGATCAGCTTCTGCGGTAATCACCCCGATCGAGAGCAGAAGGCACTGGAAGCCCTAGCCAGGCTAGAGCAGGGGGAGCCGGTGAGGCTCCATCAACATGACTTGCTCCCGATTTTGACAAAGTACAAACGGCACGGTGGACGCGGATACAAGTGTGACGATTACAACGACACAGCCATCTCTGCACCCACTATGGAGGCATACGTCGAGGAGGGTCTCTTGACCTGGCTTCAAACCCCGGAAGCATCAGCGGCATTCAGACCCGACCTATCAGACGCCAGGTCCAAAGCTAACCTGGAGCAGCTGGAGAGGCTTTCGGCGCAACTAGACGAGGCGCGGAAGACAGCTGCAGAGTTCGACAGACACGGCCGACCTAAGCTTTCCATCGCCTCACTGGCTGCACTTGAGGCACGGCTTCAGCCTCTAATCGAGAGGGCCAGATCCGAGCTAGATAGGGCCAGTGCGCAGATGTCACCACTGCTCAGGGAGCTGATCGGACGGGATGACATCGAGAAGGCCTGGTCCGAGTTGCATATTGAGCAGCAACGGGAAGTTATCCGACAGACCGTAACGGTACGACTGCATAAAACGACCCAGGGGGCGAGGAGGCTGACACCTGGCCGAATCACTTTGTCTTTTGTTGACCAGCCGGGATTCATAGGCCGGTTTCGATAGCCGCTAAGTGCGACTAGCGTCACACCCGCGGGGACGGTCAGCTTCGGAGGGGCGGTGTGTACCAGGGAAACGGATGACGGATTGATTTCCTGTCGACGCCTCCAGTAGGCGACCGTTCGTAAGCATAGTGAAGGCACTCTCAAAGGTCTCACAGATGAGAGCGGCCCGATTCTCTTCGAACTCGGCTTGGAGCCGGGCTCGTTCAGCGGCTAGCTGCGCTGCTGCTTGACACGTGGCTGCTTCCGCATCACGACGCATACGGTCGCGTTCCAGCCCCAACGCCGCCTGGGCAGCTACGTACTTCGTCCGCTCCATGTCCGCCGCTCGGATCGCATCCTGAATGCGGGCCCGCTCGGCGGAGGTGTCAACGATCCACGAGCGGATCAGTCGCAGTGCAGCGAAGGTGAGAGCCGTGATGGTGAGGCAGGCGCCACCCGCAGCCTGTGCCGGATCGCCAGTCAGTGTGCCATGCGTGACCACGGCAAGGCCTATGACCAGAATGCATGTTGCCGTTGCTGCGGTGGTTCTTCCGCCTGAAAGGATCATCAGGCCCCCCGTTCATCGTTCAGCTGCTGCGCCTCCCTCATCGCCAGCGCTACCGGCGTCGCGCGAGGCTTGTGCGGTGCGCCTCCTCAGACGCTCGACCATGCCGGCGAACAACTCGCGGTCAAGGGCATCCTTGATGCCCAGTTCGTCGGCTGCTTCATCAATCGTGATGGGCTGTGATCGTACCCGGGGTGTAGCGATTTGGTGCAGGGTTGAAGCAGATACGATTTCCGCGCCAACGAGTAGCTCGCCGATGGGGATGCGCAGCGCGGCGGCCAGCGCCTCGAAGCTGCGGGGGTCGGGGATGCGTTCGCCGGAGAGCATGCGGCTGATGGTTGTCTCTGGGAGACCAGAGTCGCGAGCCAGGCGCGCGACGGCGCCGCGGCCGACGTAGCCGGCGCGTTCCGCGGCTGTCCTGACAACGTTGGCGAACTTTTCGGCCCGACTGGGCTCGCTGTGAGGGGTCATGGAAGGGCAGCCTATCTTCCTAGCAAGGTGGACAACAGGGCTTGCTAGCGAGCAAGTATGCAGGTCAGGCCACTTCTAGCGTGCCTCCAGGCAGATGAGCCACTCGAAAGTAAATTCGACTCAAATGTTTCTCATTCCATGCTTGCTAGCAAGGATTGAGCCCGGTAGTTTCTTGCTCGTGAGAAGGAACGTCCTCCTCGCGAGCAAGAAGGGGGGTGCTCGTGTACCGCCTACGCATTGATCGTCTGCTCGCCATAGCCCACGCCAAGGGCGACAACCGTCAAGCCGCGATCGCCAAGCGCGCTCAGCTGTCCGAATCTTCCGTCTCTCGCTTCCTCAAGGGCACCCGACAGCCTGACCTGAACTCGACCTTGAGTCTGGCGGCTGCGTACGGAGTCCCGGTGGAGTCGCTGATGGAACGTGTCGAGGCCGACGCGTGACGCCGGCAGAGCGCCGTGCGCTTCTCGGCGACGACGTCATCGCTCACATCCACCGCGGGGTTGCAGCCGCTCCCCCTCCGCCTCCGGAGGTCATCGCGAAGCTGCGCCTGATCTTCACCAACCCGGCCAGCACGCCGGACGCCGCGGATCACCGCTCTGCTGCCTGACCGCGGCCGCTAAAGGGGGCCGCTCGCGACTTCCCGGCCCGAGCGACCCCGCACGGATCACCTCACCCCACCAAGGAAGAGAGGCTCACCGTGAGCACCCAGAGTATCGAACAACAGCCCTTGCCTCCGTGGGCACGGGCCCGGGACAACAGCAACGCCGTTCAGGTCATGGTCGACGGCAGCCGTCTCCCTGCTCCGGCGATCATCGGGCGCGCAGACGCCGTATACATCGCGGTGGCGGACGTCGACGACCTCGGCGAGTGGCTGGCCGTGCTCGGTGGCGAAATCCACGTCAGTCCCAGCTATGAGGGCATCGAGCTGTGGACCTTGCACACGTACACCCCGATTCGGGGGGATGGCTCGCGGGTCTCGATCCGGGTGTCGGTGCCGCTTCCGGCTCATGAGCTGGTCATGGACGACATCCTCGCGGCGGTGTCCCGGTGAGCGGCGAAGCGCGCGTCTGGGTGGCGCGGAACATCATCGTCGCAACGTGGGAAGCCTCGTCCGACCCGCTCGCTGACCCGGCATCGGAGGCCGCGCAGGCGCTGGAAGACGCTTGCCTGCTGCAGTCGCCGAAGTCGGCTGCCGAGCTGGAGCGCCTGCGGCGGCTGGAGCTCGCGGTTTACGTCGTGGCCGGTGAGCTCGCCGGCATCGTCGCGACGGCTCCGGATGGGCTGACGATCTACGAGGCGCGCCGTGAGGGGAAGGTGCTGGGGCCGTACACGACCCTCGGTGCCGCTCAGCAGCACGCCGAGGACGACGCCCGGCAGATCCACTCTCGTCTCCGGTTCGTGTGGGCGGGTGACGAGCTGCTGATGCGTAAGGACGGCGACTTGGTCGCCACGGGCCACAGCGTCGCGACGGTTCCGGTCGCGTCTTACTACGACGTGAAGGGGGCCCGATGAGCGTGCCCAGCAAGAAGCCCGGCTTGTCGTTCAGCTCGACCGCCGATGGGCTCCAGGTGGTTCTCCGGGCGGATCAGATCCGGCACGACACGATCACCGGTCTCGTCGCCGAGTGGCACGAGGAAGGCGGTCGGGACGACGTCGAGGGCGCTCTGGCGGATCTCGCAGAGGTCTGTCATCCCGGCCGTGACCCACGCCCGGCGGAGGTCGATGCCGCGTTGGAGGCGGTTGAGGATGCTGCGTGCCTGGGGTGGGCGCGGATGACGATCAGCTTCGACGACGCGGTGCAGCTGCGGGCCGAACTGGATGCGCTGATCCGGCGTCGCGCGTCTCGGTTCGCTCGGCCGGGCGGCTCGGTACCGCGTCAGCGCGAGGGCGGTGAGGCCGCGTGACCGCTCGCCTGTACCGGCAATGCCCGGCTGGCCGTTGCGAACACCTCATCGAGGTGGGTGTGGCCGCAGCGGATGAGGTGTGGGACCGGATGGTCGAGCATCTCGTCGACGAGCACCGTGTCCCGGAGCACGAGGCCGGTCTGCTGATGAGCCACCCCGCCAGGACTGTCGCCCGGACCGACGCGCAAGTGTCCGGCCCCGTAGCACGCCAGGCGATGCTCCTGGCCGTCATCGCTGAGTGGTCGGGCGAGTGGACCACGATCCGGGTTCACCGGCTCTACCGGGTTCTTGGCATTGCCCCCAAGGTCGGCACTGCCCGTGGAGACCTGAAGGCCCTTGCGGACCGCGGGGCGCTGGTTCTGCACGATGCGTGCGGGCGTCGGTTCTTCACTCTCCGGGCGGGGGGTGGTGCGGGTGTCTGAGTCCGTGCTGGCCGGGGCTTCGGCCCCGGCCGCCGGTCGGCGCGCTCAGGCGTCGGCCGCCGCGCCCACCGGCGAGGACCGTGTTCCGCGGCCGTCACAGGGCTGGTACCGCGACCCTGAGACCGGGGCGAAGCTGCGTCGCGTCACCACGATCCTCGGCCAGGGATACCCCAAGCCCGAGCTCGTCTTCTGGTCCGCGAATCTCACTGCAGCCGACGCCTTCGCCACCCTCCCCGCCCTTGTCGCCGCGTCGCTTCGGCCGGCGGAGAAGGAGGCCGCCTATGACTGGCTGCGCAAGGGCCACATCCGCAAGAAGGAAGAGCGGGGCGACATCGGCAAGGCCGCCCACCAGCTCGTCGAAGCACATGTGCTCGGCACCCCGCTGCCTGAGGAACTGCTCGCCGACCCGGAGATGGCTCCGTACCTGGACGGCTTCCTCCGGTTCGTCGAGGAATGGCAGGTCACCTTCGAGGCCTCAGAGATGACCGTCGGCAACTTCACCGACGGCTACGCCGGGACGCTCGACTACCTGTTCCGCTCGCCGAAGATCGCCGCCGCGCTGAAGGTCCCGGCCCACACGCTGTTCATCGGGGACACCAAGACCGGGGGCGAGCTCGACGAGAAGGGCGTCTACCCCGAGGCCGGTCTCCAGATGGCTGCCTACCGGCGGGCGGAGGTCGGGTGGCTGCGGGACGGCAGCAAGGTCCCGCTTCCGCAGGTGCACGACGTCGGCATCGTCCTTCACCTGCGGCCCGAGGGCTACCGCGTGATGCCGCTCAAGTGCGGCGACGACGTCTTCAACGCCTTCCTCTACGTCCAGCAGGTCGCCGAGTTCAAGCGGGTCCTGTCCAAGTCCGTTGTCGGCGAGGCGCTCGCGCTGCCTGCCGCTCCCGAAGGGAGGGCTGCCTGATGCCCATCCTCGATCTCCAGCGCCGGATGCGTCAGCTCGGCGAGATCCGTATCGGTCACACCGTCGACACCGGCCAGGTCAGTCAGCGGACCGGGAAGCCGATCAAGCGCCCGGTAAAGCTCAACAAGTTCCGCTTCACCAGCGCCTCCCGTCCCATCCTCGAACAGGTCGCGGAACTGTACGGCGGGAAGGTCCAGCCGTGGACGCCGGCGAACGGCGGGCCATCCGAGTTCGAGGTATTCAGCACCACCGACCGGCTCCCGGTCCTGATCCCTCCGCGCGACGCTGTCTCGCAGTGGTACGAGCTCTACAACGGATCGAAGTGCATCCGCCGCTGCGACGGCCGCATCGAGCAGAAGACCGACCGGCCGTGCATGTGCAACCCGGACAAGCGGCAGTGCTCCATCACCACCCGCGTGAACGTCATGCTCCGCGACGTGCCAGCGCTGGGTCAGTGGCTGCTGATCTCCAAGGGCTACTACGCCGCCGTGGAACTGCCGCCCGCCGCCGAGCTCCTGGCGCAGGCCGGGGGGTACGTGGCGGGATGGCTGGGGATGGAGGAGAAGGCCGTCGTCCGCGACGAGGGGCCTGCCCGCTTCATGGTCCCGACCTTGGACGTGGAGATCACCCCGGCCGCGCTGATGGCAGGAAACATCACCGGCGCCCCGGCGGCTGTCGCCTCGGGGCCGGAGCGGGTGGCCATCACCGGAGGGCGCCCGGACTACGCGGCGCTCGCTGCCGTGGCTAAGACCGGTGATGACGTGCTCCGTCTGTGGAAGCAGGCTGAGCAGGCCGGGCACCTGGACGACGCGCTGCGCGCGGTACTCAAGCCCCGTGGCGAGGAGCTGCGGAAGGCCGAGCGGGATGCCGACGAGGCAGCGAACACTGTGGGTGGGGCAGGGGGGCAGGCCGACCCGCGCCAGAGCGAGCCCACCGACGACGCTGAGCTTCTCACCGAACTGGTGCAGGACGCCGAGATCGTCGAGGACGACGACGTCGACGCCCTCTGGTTCCAGATCATCGCCGCTGCCGGACAGCGCGGCATGACCACGGAGCAGGTCGAGAAGGACTTCGCCGCCGCCAACGACGGCCAGCATCCCTCGACTGCGTCGGCTGAGCGGCTGCGGTCCTTCCTCGCGCTGCTGAAGGGTGGTCGCTCATGAGCTGGCATCTCGGCAGGCTCGCGGGCTTCGACTTGGAGACCACCAGCCCGGACCCGGAGACCGCGCGGATCGTGACCGCGTGCGTCGTCCAGTGCGGCGGCGATCACCCCACCCAGCACGCGAACTGGCTCTCCGACGTCGACGGACAGGAGATTCCGGCCGCAGCAGCCGAGATCCACGGGGTGACCACGGAGCGGGCCCGTGCGGAAGGCGTCGATCTGCGGCAGGTCGTCGACGAGGTCCTCACCGCTCTTACGCAGGTCGTGCTGTCCGGGATCCCGGTGGTGGCGATGAACGCCCGCTACGACCTGACCCTGCTGGACCGCGAGGCGCGCCGGTTCGGGATGACGTCGCTGACCGACCGGGCCGGCGCCGGGCTGCGGGTGATCGACCCCTACGTCCTCGACAAGCAATCCGACCGCTACCGCAAGGGCTCGCGCAAGCTCACCGCCTTGTGTGAGCACTACGAGGTTCCGCTGCACGGCGCGCACTCGGCCGACGCAGACGCCATCGCCGCCTGCCGGGTCGCATGGCGCCAGGGCTGCTGGTACGCCCCGCTCGCCGCGATGTCCCTCGATCAGCTGCACGCGGCGCAGGTCGGGTGGGCGGCGGAGCAGGCCGCTTCGCTGCAGGAGTACTTCCGCCGCACGGACCCGGCCGCGGTCGTCGAGGGCGCGTGGCCACTCATCCCCGCTCAGGAGGTACGCGATGTTCCTTAGCCGTCGCAAGTACGACGCCCTGCGCGAGGAGCTGGCCCGACTGGAGGCTGAGCGAGACGAGGGTCGCCAGGCAAGGCGCCAGCTGGTCACGGACCTGAGGGAGGCGCACGAGAGCCTCAAGCAGATCACGGACCATGACGGTCGGCTGACGGCGCTGTTGCAGACAACGCAGCGGGACCAGGGCGCGGAGGTCGCGCGGCTCAATCGGCGTCTGGAGCGGGCTCTGGGGGCCTGTGCCCGGTATCGGGCGGAGGCGGAGGCTGCCCGTCGACCGCGGCCGAAGGTGCCGGGTGGGCGCGAGCTGTACCTCACCAGGAGAGCGCACCGAGAGTTGGCGGAGCGCCTGGTG
Organism: Streptomyces sp. URMC 124; assembly: GCF_051386455.1. Taxonomy (NCBI): domain Bacteria; kingdom Bacillati; phylum Actinomycetota; class Actinomycetes; order Kitasatosporales; family Streptomycetaceae; genus Streptomyces; species Streptomyces sp. URMC 124. The sequence goes on along the minus strand of NZ_JBPQTS010000077.1, from coordinate 7,516 downwards.
GAGCTGCAGGCTGCGAACGACGCCATGTGCCGGGAGCGGGTGGATGAGGCGGGCACGCTCGCCGTCGTCCGTCCGGCTGGTCGTGAGCCGGGGGTGGCGTCGTGATCGGCACCGTCATGGCGGCCGGGGTCGGGCTGGGCGGGCTGACAGCCGCGGCGTGGTCGATCAACGGCCGTCTGATCTCGGCGACCGCGGGTCTGCGCCGGGCCCGTCTCGCCCCGCAGCCGCCGTACGCCGACTTCTCGGTGGCCGACGTCTACGCCGTCCGCTACCTCCCTTGCGCTCCGTGCGCCCGGCCGCACCTGCCGCACGAGGTCGACGACCAGGAATGCACCGCCCGGTGCGTGGAGTGCAGGATCGCCCGGCCTCTCACCGCTGAGGAGGGCCCGTGTTGAGCGCCCTCGACTGGCGGGTGATCTTGCTGAGCTGCATCGGCCTAACGTCGCTGATCGCCGCCGGAGTCATCGCGCTCGTCCTCATTGCGCGGGCGGCCTGGAAGCTGGCCAGCCTGATTCTCGCTCTGCTCTCTGCGCCACGAGGCCAGCACCGAGCACTACGCAATGACCCGGGAAAGGGACCCGACGAAGCCGAGCCTTCCCCTCTCGCTGGTCTCAACATGCCGGGGCCCTGCCCTGAGCACGGCCAGGACATGCACCTCATTCACGCCGACGGCAGCCGTACCTGCTGGTCCTGCGCTGCGTCCACCGGGAGGGACTAGTGACCACTTCCGTACCGACCGTAATCCCCGCTCCCGCTCCGGCCGGGGCGGGCCCCCGCCGCCTCTACCGGGTCGCCGGCCTCGACATCAGCCTCACCGGCACCGGTGTTGCCACCGCCGGCGGTACCACCCGCATCCCCACCCGCGGCCACCGCAACGACTCCCTCGCCGCCCGCCGCAACCGGATCAAGCTGATCGCCGACCTGGTGGTCACCGAAGTCGGCGACGTCGACCTCGCCGCCGTCGAGGGACCCGTCTCCTACAGCCAGCCCGGCGGAAGCACCTGGGACCGGGCCGGGCTGTGGTGGCAGATCGTCGACCGACTCATCGGCCGGGACATCCCTGTCGCAGTGATCCCGCCGACCTGCCGCGCGAAGTACGCCACCGGCTCCGGCGCCGCCCGCAAGGCCATGGTCCTGGAGGCCGCGCAGCGCCGGTACGGGGCCGTCCTCCCCAGCGACGACGAGGCAGATGCCCTCGTCCTGCGGGCCATGGGGCTGCACTTCCTCGGCCAGCCGCTTGCCGACGTGCCGCCCGGGCACGGGGTCGCACTGGTCGGCTGCCAGTGGCCCGACCTCGGGACGGGGGTGGCCCGGTGAAGACCCGCGCGCCCAAGACGAAGACCCGTACTGCCACCCACCGGCCGGCCGTCAGGCGCCGACGCTTCCGCCACGACGGGTACACCGCAGTCGACCTTTTCAGCGGCTTCGGCGGACTCACCAAGGGTATTGAGGACGCTGGCTTCGACACGATCATGGCCGCGAACCACAAGCGGTACAAGGTCGAGGTCCACGAAGCGAACCACCCCCAGGCCGAACACTGGATCGCCGACCTGGTCAACCCCGAGTCTTCCGACTACCACTCCGCCCGCGACCTTCCCCCGGCTGATCTCTTGGCCGCCGGAGTCAGCTGCGTCAACCATTCGCTCGCCAACACGATCCGGGCTTACGAGCAGGGCGCGACGTTGTTCGAGCTGGAGGACCCCGACTACGAGGCCCAGGTGACGCGCTCGGAGCGGGACCGCGCGACCGCGAACTGCGTCTTGCAGTACGCCGCCAAGCACCACCCCCGGCTCATCTTGGTCGAGTGCACCACCCAGCTCACCTCGTGGGGGCCCGCGCTGCCCGGCCGCAAGAAGGTCGGCGACGGGAGCACCTACAGGTACTGGCTCAAGCAGTTCGATCTGCTCGGCTACAACCACAGGGTCCTGTACCTGAACAGCCAGTTCTTCGGGGTTCCGCAGTCGAGGGACCGCGGTTACTGGGTGTTCGTCGACAAGTCCCTGCCGATGCCCGACCTGGAGCACCGGCCGGTGTCCCGCTGCGGGCGCTGCGACAAGGACGTCGAGGCGGTGTGGACGTGGAAGACCGGCATCCCCGCGAGCGGCACGGTGATGTACGGCAAGCAGTACGAATACCGGTGCCCGTCCTGCCGTCGTCCCGTCGTCCCGCCGATGACGCCGTCGCTGGCCGCGCTCGACCTCAGTGACCTTGGCACGCGCATCGGCGACAAGCCGATCAAGACGTTCAAGGATGGCTTCGTGGGGCCGCTGGCGCGGTCGTCGATGGCGCGTGCGGAGCGGTGCCGCCAGCGCTTCGCCGACTTCCCGGCCATCCTCATGCCGGCGAAGGGCGTGCACGGTTCGGAGCGGCTTCTGCTGCAACCGATGGCGACGCAAACCAGCCAGCAGGAGACCGCGATCCTGTCGACCGGCCCGGTCATCCAGCCGCTCTGGGCCCAAGGCGCCGCCGAGGGACTGACCGCGCCGCCGATGGCGCTCGCGGTGGACAACTTCCAGGGTGCCGCGCGCGGCGCCGGGGAGCCGCTGCCCACCCAGGTCGGTTCGGAGACCCTCGCCGTGCTGTCCTCCGGTGTTCTGCCGTACCGGAAGAACACGCTGCCCACGCTGCACAGCGAGGCGATGCCCACCTTCACCTCGGAGCAGATCCCGGCCGTGCTGACGGCCGCCGGCTGGTACAAGCAGAACGGCCCCACCGGGACCGAGACCGCGCCGCACCCGGTCAGCACCCTCACCTCACGCGACACGACCGCGCTGCTCATGGCCCAGTGGCAGGCCACGCTCGCCGAACTGCCGCTCGAAGATTGCTTCTACCGGATGATGGCCGCGCACGAGATCGGCCGCGGCTGCGGCTTCGACGTCGACTTCAACGACTACCGCGGCAGCTTCAAGGTCTGGGGTTCCGCCCGGGACCAGGTGGACGGGTTCGGGAACGCGGTATCACCGCGGGTCGGCGCCTGGATCGGGGCCCGGCTGCGCGCCATCCTCCACCGGGCGGAGGTGACCGCGTGACCGCCTCACACTACGCCCCCGACACACTCCAGCGCCCGGTCAACTGGGTCACGCGCTCCCTGTGTTCGCGCTCGGGCGTGGACCGTGCACTGTGGTACTCGGCCGACCCGGCAGAGCGCCAGGAGGCCCGCGACTGGTGCGAGTTCTGCCCCGTGCGCGAGGAGTGCCTGGAAGAGACGATGCGGGTGGAGGGCAATGCCCCCGCGAAGCAGCGGTTCGGGATCTTCGCCGGCCTCGACGGTGAAGAGCGCTACGAGCTCCGTATGACCGGCACAGTCGCCGAGCAGGTCACTCGCAATGGCCGGCCGCCCGCGAAGTGCGGCACGGAGTCCGCTTACCAGCGGCACGTGCGCGAGGGGGAGCCGATCGACGCCGCGTGCCGGGCGGCCCACAACGTGCAAGCCGCCAAATACCGGGCCAGAGCCCGGTCATGAGTGGCACATGGCCGCCGGCCGAGCTCCCGGGGTTCCACATCGACATGGGCGACTACACCCGCCCGTGGGCCCCGGGGTGCGGCTCCTGGCTCCGCCTGCCCACCGCCGACTACCTGTGCGGCAAGTGCGGGTGGACGGCCCACGCGAGCGCGGCCGGCGTGCTGACCATCACGACCACGATCGCCTCCCACCAGTGCTCCACCGATCCGAAGGGCTCCTCATGAAGCGCGCGACCGCGCCCACGGCCGTCCTGCTCCTCCTGGCCGCCACGCTCACCGCGTGCAGCGACGCCCCCGACGACTGTGCCCCCGTCCCCCTCGACCTGACAGCCGCGACCAAGAAAGCTGCGCCGGCCGCCAGGTCCACCTCGAAGCCGCGGACCAAACCGACGCGATCGGCCCCGAAGCCGAGCAGCAAGGCCAAGCACCGCAGCCACCACGACATCGACGTCTGCGACGACTGACGGCCCCCGGGGCGGGGCGACCACACACCCCCGCTCCGGGAGCACCAGCCCGGGTCGCGCAACGGCAGACGCAACCGCCTTAAAAGCGGCAACGGTGCGGGTTCGACTCCCGCCCCGGGCACTCCCGGCCCTTCGAGCTTCGAGAGGCATCATGACCTCACCCACCCCCTACCAGTTGCTCCCGCCACTGTCAGACGAGGAGTACGCGGCCCTGAGGGCAGACATCGCCGAGAACGGTGTCCGCGTCCCGATCGACGTCGACGAAAACGGCGCTGTCCTCGACGGCCACCACCGCGCATGGATCACCGCCGAGCTCGGCCTTGACTGCCCGCGCCGCGTCGTGGCCGGCCTGACCGACGAGCAGAAGCGCACGCACGCCCTCGCCGTCAACCTCTACCGGCGCAGCCTCAACCGCGCAGAGAAGCGCGCCCTCATCCAACGGTCCCTGGTCAGCGACCCGCACCTGTCCGACCGGCAGCACGCCGAGCGGACCGGCACCGACCACAAGACCGTCGGAGTCCAGCGCACCCAGCTGGAGGGACGTGGGGAAATTCCCCACGTCTCCGAACGGATCGACACCCAAGGGCGCCAGCAGCCCGTACCCCGGCCGGCTGCCCGAGCCGACGAGGCTGACCTCCTCGCGGGGGAGGATTGGGTCGAGCCGCAGGACGGGCAGTTCGAGCACCTCCTGGACGCCTCATCCCTCGGCGCACCCCACCTGGAGACCTTCGTCGGCCCTATCCCGTCCGAGGCCCGAGCGCGCATGGCGGAGCGGCGGAGGCCGCTGCCCGAGGCATTCGCCGGCGCCAGCCACGCCCTCGCCCGCGCCGCCGAGCGTCTCGGCCGCCTGACCGCCGACGACCGCTGGAGCAAGAACCGCGGGGCCACGCACCCTCACGCCCTCGATCTCCTAGGGGCGCTCAAGAACATGAGCGACCTCGTGCAGGCCATGGACCTGCCGACCGCCGCCACAACGTCGGAGGCTCGCCGCTGGTGGGCGACGAGCCTCCGACAGACCAGCGACGCCCTCGCCGACGTCGCCAACTCCCTCGAACAGGAGAACCGATGAACAACACCAGGGTAACCGTCCCGATCCTCCTGCCGGCCGGTCAGAGCGCCACGTCCGCCGTCCTCCTCGTCACCCCGGACATGGCCCGCGAATGGCTCACGCGTAATACCAACAACCGCAAGATCCGCGAGCGTGCCGTCGCCGACTACGCCCGCGACATGGCCGCCGGGAAATGGCTCATGAACGGCGAGGCCATCAAGTTCTCCGCGAAGGGGGCCCTGCTGGACGGCCAGCACCGTCTCCACGCCGTCATCGCCGCCGACGTCCCCGTCCTGATGCTGATCGTCACCGGGCTCGACGAAGGTACCCAGGAGACGATGGACGCCGGCCGCAAGCGCACCACAGGCGATGCCTTCGCGCTCCGCGGGGAGACCCACTTCACCGTCCTTGCTTCCGTCCTCAAGCGTGTCTGGCTCTGGGACCAGGGCGACCACCGGTTCACCCAGAACCGGGTGCCGACGACCGCGGAGTGCGCTCAGCTCCTGGCCGAGCGGCCTGAGATCCGGCGCTCCGTCGAGATCGCCGTCCGCGTGCACGCGGCCTTCCGGTACCTCCCTCAGTCCGCGGCAGGAACCGCCCACCACCTGTTCTCGCGGATCGACTCCGCCGAGGCCGTGTGGTTCTTCGCCCGCCTCGGCGACGGCGCCGAGCTCCCCGCCGGCCACCCGGTTCTGACGCTCCGGAACCGGGTCATGACGGAGCGGGCGGACCGGCGCAGCGTGCCGGACTACCGGTACATGGCCTACCTCATCCGTGCCTGGAACGCCGTCCGCGACGGCCGCGATCTCGGCCGCATCATCCAGGCCCCTGACGCCCCTATGCCCATGCCGAAGTAGCCGCCCTGCGGGGCCGCACGCAGCGGCCCCGCCCTCAGGAAGGACCCCACGATGCCCAACCCGAAGAAACCACCGGCCTACCTCACGGGACACGACCGGCAGCGGGAGGCCGAGCGCCTGGCCCCGCTCTACAGGGCCGGCGCCACGATCCGTCAGCTCGCCGCAGACACCGGCCGCTCCTACGGGGTCACCCGCAACCTCCTGCTCTTCGCCGGAGTGAAGCTCCGGCAGCGCGGCGGCGAGCCCCGCCCAACGCCCACCAGTACCCCGGGCGCCGGCGGCTCCCGGTGACATCGCGTCCGGGCAGCGGCGGGGCGGTCCGTACGGGCTGCCCCCGCTGCGGGCGCCCGGTGTGGCAGCAGCTCGTCGGCCGCCGCGCCGGCCTGAACGTCACCGCGGACGCCGAGGCGATGCCTGTTGCCGAGGCGGAGAAGCACCGGACCCCGCATCGCCTGCACTGGTGCCTGCGGCCGACGTCGAGCGGTCACGAGCTGCGGTGGCGGATCGACTGCGGACCGGCTTGTACGTACAGGCACGTAGTGGACCACCAGTGCCCGCCCGGGACGCCTCCGGGGCGCCGGCCGGAGGGGGCGCTGTGGTGAGGTCAATCTTTACGCCCGCGCGTGGGCTCCTCGATGAGTTGCGCAAGCGCCTCGTTGAGTCGCTGCTGTTCCTCTCCAGACAGTATCCCAATGGCGCGCGTCAGGACTTTGACGCGCCTGCTGTCCTTGCGTGCCTCGCTGTAGAACTCGGGTGTCACGAGGTAGGCCCGGCGCCGGCCGCGCACGGTCAGGGCGCTGACAAGGCCGTCTTCGCGTACCTGCTCGATGAGGCGGGTGAGGAGAGCTCGGGCGACCGTGAGCGGCACCTCTTGGATGCCGTCGGCGGCGATCTGCGGGCCCGGTCCAGTGGTCATGCCGAGAGTGTAAACCATGACCATTCTTTCAATGATTGCCAATCTTTAAAGTTTGGTGAGATGATGGATGCAGAGCGAGCGGTCGCACAACCGCCCTGACCTCGCCTTTTCTCCTGCGCCCCCGTCCGGCACGACCGAGAAGAGCACCACATGCCCCACTTCGCCGTCGACACGAGCGTCCACGCGCACCGCAAGGTCGTGCGCGTCGGCAACGCCGCCTTGGGCCTGTGGACCCGCTTCGGCTCCTACGCCTGCGACCACCTCACCGACGGCGTCATCCCAGCCGAGATCGCGGCCATGTACGGCACGCCCCCACAGATCAAGAAGCTCATGTCCGTCGGCATGCTCCACGGAGCCGACCACTCATGCACCCGATGCGCCCAACCGGGGGCAGGCGACTACGTCCTGCACGACTACATCGGCCCCAACGCGACCAGGGCCGTGGTCGAGAAGCGCCGCGAGAAGGCCGCTGAGAAGAAGCGCGGTCAGCGCGCCGCCCAGGAAAACGCCTCTCGAAACGACGACGAATCGTCGCCGAATCTCGACGGAAAAGAAGACGTTTCGCGCGCGAAAGATGCCCCCGTTTTTGAGGGCTTCGCAGGTCAGCGCGACGCGTCCCCGGGGGACCAAACTCAGACTCGCGCGCGCCCGCGCCCTAACCCTCTCCCTCCTTCTCTTCCAAAGGAAGAGAAGGAGGAGAAGCAAGCTAGCTGCGCCAGCCCGACTCCCCCCATCGGTGGCCGCCCCCGGATCCCCGACTCCTGCCGCC
>NZ_JBPQTS010000076.1:0-32627 GCF_051386455.1 Streptomyces sp. URMC 124 | reverse complement strand
TCGTTCGACTTGCATGTGTTAAGCACGCCGCCAGCGTTCGTCCTGAGCCAGGATCAAACTCTCCGTGAATGTTTACCCGTAATCGGGTGAGCACCACGAGAGCGGAACGACCAGGAGGAATAATCCCGGCCGTTCACAGCGTCCTCGCTGTGTTGCCTGTCAGCCCCGAAGGACCAGCAGGACTTTCAAAGGAACCGCGTCCCAGCCGAAGCTGAGGACGGGGTATTTTATAGTCTGGCGTTGACTTTTGGCACGCTGTTGAGTTCTCAAGGAACGGACGCTTCCTTTGTACTCACCCTCTCGGGCTTTCCTCCGGGCGCTTCCCTTCGGTATTTCGTGTTCCGACTCTATCAGATCGTTTTCCGTGCCGTTCCCGGCTCGAATTCGTTTTCCGATCCCCTGTCGGCGGGGTGTTCACTACTTTAGCGGTTCTTCCCGGCGGCTCCTAATCGAGCCGATCAGCGTCATATTTCGGCACAGCAAATATGACCCCGATCCGGGGTGACCTCGTAGTAGTGATTGTGCCGCCCACCGGTCCGTGCACAGGGCACGTCCGTCTCAAGCGGCTCGGGCTACGTTAGGTCCTCGGCGGCCGAGAGTCAAGCACCGGTTGGGCGGGCCGTCTTGCCGCGGCCTCCGCGGTGGCGCGGAACGTGCGCGCGGTACGGGCTGACCGTCGGGTCGCCGTCCGTCCAGAAGCGCCACGGGTGGGTGGCCCCTTCTCCGCCCACGCCCGTGCGGGGGCCGTTGCGGATCCGGTCCGGGGAGACGGGGTGGCCGGCGAGGACGGCGAGCGGGGCGCCGGGGCCCGCGCAGACGTCGGTGCCGTTCAGGCTGCGGTCGACACTCAGTGCCGTGGCCAGGCGGGCGGGGCCCTGGGCCAGCTCCCGGTCCTTGCGGGCCTTGGGCCGGCGTTCCCGGGCCAGGTCCTGCCCCTTGATCACTTCGCCCGCCCTGAGGAGGACGCCGCTCGCGGTGCCCTCCTTCCCGCAGACGAGGTTGAGGCTGAACCACATGCCGTAGATGAAGTAGACGTACGCGTGTCCGGGTGGTCCGAACATCGACGCGTTGCGCTCGGTCCGGCCGCGGTAGGCGTGCGAGCCGGGGTCCGCTTCGCCCGCGTACGCCTCGACCTCCGTGATGCGGACCTCGATCGGTCCGTCGGGGGTGGTGCGCACGAGGGTCCGGCCCAGCAGCTCGGGGGCGACCTCGAGGACGGGACGGTCGAAGAAGTCGCGGGCGATTGGCATACGGTCAGGCGCGGCGATCATGCCAATCGAGCGTAACGGACAAGAACGGAAGGACTCGCTCCGAATCAGTGGGGGCGCGGGTCCGGTAGGGAGAGGTCGCGGTCATGGGGTTCAAGAAGCTGCTGGCGAGCCTGGGTGCCGGGGGTGCCTCGGTCGAGACGGTGCTGTTCGAGGAGAACGTCGTCCCGGGCGGCATCGTCCAGGGTGAGGTGCGGATCCAGGGCGGTTCCGTCGCGCAGGAGATCCAGGGCCTGTCCGTCGGGCTGCAGGCCCGGGTGGAGGTCGAGGGCGACGACAGCGAGTACAAGCAGGACGTGGAGTTCACCCGCATGCAGCTGGGCGGGGCGTTCACGGTGGAGGCCGGGGCGGTGCACTCCGTGCCGTTCGGGCTGGAGGTGCCCTGGGAGACGCCGGTCACCACGTTCCTCGGGCGGCACCTGACGGGCATGGACGTCGGGGTGACGACGCACCTGGCGATCGCCCGGGCCGTCGACTCCGGCGACCTCGATCCGGTGAACGTGCACCCGCTGCCGGCGCAGCAGGCGATCCTGGACGCGTTCGGTCAGCTGGGCTTCGCGTTCAAGAGCGCCGACCTGGAGCGCGGGCAGATCCGGGGGACGCGCCAGCGGCTGCCCTTCTACCAGGAGATCGAATTCCGGGCCCCGTCGCAGTACCGGGGGCTGAACGAGGTCGAGCTGTCGTTCGTCGCGGACGACCGCGAGATGGACGTCGTGCTGGAGATGGACAAGAAGCCGGGGCTGTTCTCCGAGGGCAGCGACACGTACCGCTCGTTCACGGTCGACCTGCACGCGTACGGGCAGACGGACTGGGCGGCGTACCTCAACCAGTGGCTGGCGGAGGTCGGCGGCCGGCGCAACTGGCTCTGAGCCCCGCCGCAGGCACCGCTCGCCCCCGGGCGCGCGGCCCGGGTCACCCCAGCAGTACCGCCAGCGGCGACTCGGCCTCGGCCCAGTAGTCGACGGCGTCGCCGAAGACCGCCTCCGCCGTGCGGGCGTCCTTCGGCGACGCCTTGCGGAAGGCCGTCCACTCCTCGGCGAGGACGAGATAGCCGCGTGCCTTGCCTTCCTCCCGCCACCACGAGAGGTCGGTGAGGCAGTCGGCGAGGGCGTCCCAGTTGCGGCCGAACCAGTCGGGGAGCTCCAGGTCGGTGGCGCACCGGTCCATGAAGGCGGTCTTGGTGGTGACGCCGCCGAGGCGCAGGGTCGCCCCGCGCCAGTCGGCCTCGGCGGCGAGCGCCACGACACGGGGGGTGGTGTCGGTGGGGGGCAGCCGGTAGACGCCGGGGCGGGTCGTGCCGAGGAGGAGGCCGGTGAGGCCGGGGGCGGGCAGCAGGTCGGTCATGGCTGTACCACCGCTTCGAAGGTCTGGTAGTGGTCACTGGTGTAGTAGCGCTCGGCGTGGCTGCCGGTGATGATGCGGCGGGCACCGCGGTTGCGGGCGCCGGGCGTGGGGACGGTGTACTCGTGGTAGTAGCCGCGGGTCTGTTTCGGCAGCCGGTTCTCGTAGTTGCCGAAGACGGTGCCGTCCTTGTCGTACGGGAAGGGACCGCCCTTGTCGATGAGGTCGAGGGTCTTGCGGGCCTCGGGCGGCAGCTTCTCCTTCGCGACGGTCTTCATTCCGCGGGCCCACGTGGGCGCGGGCGGCGCGGCGGTCGAGGCGCCGCCTCCCTCTCCCTTCTTGCTGCTGCCGTCGGAGGAGGAGCAGGCGGGCAGGAGGAGCAGGGGGAGGGTGGCGAGGAGGACGGTCAGGGTGCGCAGGGCGCGGCCGGCCGGTCGTCCGATGGGGCCAAACTGTCGAAGCACGCTTCGTATCGTCTCAGCCGGAGCCTCCGCGGGCTCGTCAGGCGGGCTCGTTAGGCTGGCGTTCGCAGTGTTCCGCAGCGTTCCGCAGTAGTCCGCGCGTTACAGGAGGCTCAGAGGTGTCCGAGCAGAAGCGACGGCCGCTCCCCCACGATTTCCATCCGCCGGTGCCCTCGTTCGCGGTGGCGAGTGACGATCTGACGGACGGTGGGACGCTCGGCCGGGATCAGGTCCACAGCGGTGGGAACGTCTCTCCGCAGCTGCGGTGGGAGGGTTTCCCCGCACACACGAAGAGCTTCGCGGTGACGTGCTACGACCCGGACGCGCCGACGGGCAGCGGGTTCTGGCACTGGGTGCTGTTCGACATCCCGGCGTCGGTGACGGAGCTTCCGGCGGGCGCGGGCAGCGGCGACATGAAGGGGCTTCCGGCGGGCGCGGTGCACGCGCGCAACGACTACGGCACGCGGGACTTCGGCGGTGCCGCTCCGCCGCCCGGCGACGGGCCGCACCGCTACGTGTTCACGGTGTACGCGGTGGACCAGGAGAAGCTCGGCCCGGACGCCGATGCGTCGCCCGCGGTGGTGGGTTTCCACCTGCGGTTCCACGCGCTGGGACGGGCCCAGCTGATCGGTGAGTACGAGGTGCCGGCCGCGGGCTGACCTGCAACCGGCATGGCGCGCCCGGAAATTCCGTTGCGCCCCGCCGTCCCGGATCGCACAGTGGTGCATGGCTGACGGCTCCGCATAGGCCGTCGGGCAGTGGACACCGCAGTGGCGGGGGCGGCGGGGCGCAGGTGCGTCCGCGGCCTGCCGGAGCCGGGCTGCGTGCCGGGCGACCGCGTCCGCTGCCATCGCTCCGGGCCCGTGTTCGTTACGGGGGAAGGGCCCGGAGCGTTGCCCCCCGGCTCCCTTCTCCGTCCTCTTCCCTGCCCGCATCCCACCCACCGCCAACGCTCCTTTGGCGTACGGAAATTGCGTTGTCGGTCTTCGGCTGCGGCGGCACAGTTGAGCCACCTCGCCGCTGGGGCGGGAATGAGCCGGGAGGTGGCCGGGATGCGGGAGACGCTGGTCCTCAATGCGAGCTTCGAGCCGCTGGCGACGGTGTCGCTGCGGCGTGCGGTGGTGCTCGTACTCCAGGGCAAGGCCGTGGTCGAGCAGGCCCGCCCGGGGCGCCGGGTGCGGGGCCCGGCCGTCGAAGTGCCGGCGCCGCAGGTGATCAGGCTCTGCCGGTACGTCCGGGTGCCGTTCCGAAGACGGGCGCCCTGGTCGCGGAGGGGGGTGCTGGTGCGGGACGGTCACCGGTGCGCGTACTGCGGGCGGCGGGCCACGACGGTCGACCACGTGGTGCCCCGGTCGCGCGGCGGTGAGGACAGCTGGCTGAATACGGTCGCCGCGTGCGCCGAGGACAACCACCGCAAGGCGGACCGGACGCCGGAGCAGGCGGGGATGCCGCTGCTGAGCCTCCCCTTCGAGCCCACTCCGGCGGAGTCGCTGCTGCTCGCCACGGGTGCGTACGGCGTCCCCGGACGGCGCAGCTCCGCGGCCTAGCGCAGCAGCATCTGCACGATGGCCACGACGCCCACGGCGACGATGATGCCGCGCAGTGCCGTGGGCGAGAGGCGGCGGCCGACCTTGGCGCCTATCTGCCCGCCGAGGGTGGAGCCGGCGGCGATGAGCAGGGCGGCGGTCCAGTCGACGTGGGCGACGCAGACGAAGAACAGTGCGGCGACGCCGTTGACGATGACGGCCAGCAGGTTCTTGAGGGCGTTGATGCGCTGGAGGTCCTCGCGCAGGAGCAGGCCCATCAGGGAGAGGTAGAGGACTCCCTGGGCCGCTCCGAAGTAGCCGCCGTAGGCGCTGGCGAAGAGCAGGCCGGTGACGAGGGCGGGGCCGCCGTCGGTGTGCTCGCCCGCGGTGCCGTTGCGTTCGCGGCGGCGGGCCAGGGCCTTGGCGAGCCGGGGCTGGAGGACGACGAGGACCAGGGCGAGGCCGATGAGGGCGGGCACGATGGCGTCGAACGCCTTCGAGGGCAGGGCGAGCAGCAGGACGGCTCCGGCGAGGCCGCCGACGAGTGCGGTGAGGCCGAGGCGGACGGCGCGGGCGCGCTGGCCGCGGAGTTCACGCCGGTAGCCGAGGGTGCCGCTGATGTTGCCGGTGACCAGGCCGATGGTGTTGGAGACATTGGCGGTCACCGGCGGCAGGCCGACGGCGAGGAGCACCGGAAAGGTGAACAGGGTGCCGGAGCCGACGATGGTGTTGATGGTGCCCGCGCCGATGCCGGCGGCGAAGACCGCGAGTGCTTCCCAGATGGACAAGGCCATCTCCTTCAAGATCAGGGTGTCGCCTCCCCGCCGTGGAAGGTCGGGGGGCCTTGCTGATCATGCAGGAGAGGGCGGGTGTCAGTCGATGCCCGGCTGCTCGCGGCGCGGGGGCTCCTTGGGCGACCGGGGGGACTTGGGCGCTCCGCCCATGGGGCCGAGGTTGCCGACGGCGCCGCTCAGGCCCTTGAGGGCGTCTCCGATCTCGCTGGGCACGATCCAGAGCTTGTTGGCGTCGCCTTCGGCGATCTTCGGGAGCATCTGGAGGTACTGGTAGGCGAGGAGCTTCTCGTCGGCGTCGCCGGCGTGGATGGACTCGAAGACCGTACGGATCGCCTGGGCCTCGCCCTCGGCGCGCAGGGCGGCGGCCCGGGCCTCGCCCTCGGCGCGCAGGATCGCGGACTGCTTCTCGCCCTCGGCGGTGAGGATCTGCGACTGGCGGATGCCCTCGGCGGTGAGGATCGCGGCGCGCTTGTCACGGTCGGCGCGCATCTGCTTCTCCATCGAGTCCTGGATGGAGGTCGGGGGCTCGATGGCCTTGAGCTCGACGCGGTTGACGCGGATGCCCCACTTGCCGGTGGCCTCGTCGAGGACGCCGCGGAGGGCGGCGTTGATTTCCTCGCGGGAGGTGAGCGTCCGCTCCAGGTCCATGCCACCGATGATGTTGCGCAGGGTGGTGACGGTGAGCTGCTCGATGGCCTGGATGAAGCTGGAGACCTCGTAGGTGGCGGCGCGGGCGTCGGTCACCTGGTAGTAGATGACGGTGTCGATGTTGACGACCAGGTTGTCCTGGGTGATCACCGGCTGCGGGGGGAACGGCACGACCTGCTCGCGCAGGTCGATGCGGTTGCGGATGGAGTCGATGAACGGGACGACGATGTTCAGGCCGGCGTTGAGGGTGCGGGTGTAGCGGCCGAAGCGCTCCACGATGGCGGCACTGGCCTGCGGAATGACCTGCACCGTCTTCATGAGGGCGATGAAGACGAGCACCACCAAGATGATCAGGACGATGATGATCGGTTCCATCGGGGCTCCCCGTGCCTCTGGTCGTTGATCGGGTGTGGACCGGGTTGATCCAGTTCGAGTCTTTCAGAACGCGGGGCCGCCGTGCAGGCGTTGCCCGCAGTTCACGGAGACGGCTTGCCTGGGATCACGTCACATCACCACGGCCGTGGCGCCCTCGATCTCGACGACGTCGACGTGCTCGCCCGCCTCGAAGGTGCGCTCGGAGTCCAGCGCGCGGGCCGACCAGATCTCGCCGGCCAGCTTGATCCGGCCGCCGCTGCCGTCGACCCGCTCCAGGACGACGGCCTGCCGTCCCTTGAGGGCCTCCACGCCGCTCGCCAGCTCGGGCCGCTGGGCGCGGTGCCGCATGGCGACCGGGCGCACGACGGCGATGAGGGCGACCGAGACGGCGGCGAAGACGATGAACTGCGCCACGGTGCCCGCACCGAGCGCGTTGGTCACGGCGGCGGCGACGGCGCCGAGCGCGAGCATGCCGAACTCGGGCATCGCGGTCACCACCAGCGGGATGCCCAGACCGACGGCGGCCACCAGCCACCACACCCATGTGTCCACATGGTCATGGTAGGGGCGGTGACCGCCCCGGGACAGGGCGCCCGGGAGCCGGGCGCCCTGGTTTCGCGGGTCAGGAGAGCGGCAGGCCCTGGGCCGTCCAGCGGTCGCCCCGGCGCTCGACGACCAGCGGGAGGCCGAAGCAGTGGGAGAGGTTGCGCGAGGTGAGCTCCAGCTCGACCGGGCCGGCGGCCAGCACCTTGCCCTGACGGATCATCAGGACGTGGGTGAAGCCCGCGGGGATCTCCTCGACGTGGTGGGTCACCATGATCATCGAGGGGGCGAGCGGGTCGCGGGCGAGCCGGCCGAGACGGCGCACGAGGTCCTCGCGGCCGCCGAGGTCGAGACCCGCGGCGGGCTCGTCGAGGAGCAGCAGCTCGGGGTCGGTCATCATCGCGCGGGCGATGAGGGTGCGCTTGCGCTCGCCCTCGGAGAGGGTGCCGAACTTGCGGTCCAGCAGGTCCGTCATGCCGAGGACGTCGAGGAAGGCACGGGCGCGCTGCTCGTCGACCTCTTCGTAGCTCTCCTGCCAGGTGGCCGTCATGCCGTAGGCGGCGGTGAGGACGGTCTGCAGGACGGTCTGGCTGCGCGGCAGCTTGTCGGCGAGGGCGATGCCCGCCACGCCGATGCGCGGGCGCAGCTCGAAGACGTCGACCGCACCGAGCTTCTCGCCCAGGATCTTGACCGTGCCCGTGGTCGGGAAGAGGTAGCTGGAGGCGACATTCAGGAGGGTGGTCTTGCCGGCGCCGTTGGGGCCGAGGATGACCCAGCGCTCCCCCTCCTTGACCGACCAGGAGACCTGGTCCACCAGAGCCCGGCCCTCGCGGACCACGGATACGTCCACCAGTTCCAGCACTTCGCTCATGAGCGCGTTGTCTCCCATTGCAGTCTCGTCGTCGCGGCGCCGGTAAGCGCAGCCCCCAGGGAAAACCTACGCCACCCGCCGGGGACACCAGTCCTTAGGCTGGTGGCCATGCTCGATGAACATCGCTCAGGACGGCTCACCGCGTGGGGAAATGCCCTTATTGCGGGGTTTGCCGCACCTGATGACGCCGCGCACCACATCGCCGGGGATGACGCCGTCCACCGCGTCGTGGGCCTCCCCGGTGAATCCGGGCCCGTCGGCCTGACCCTCGCGCTCGGCCGGCTGCGGGCGCTCGGCGCCACGGGGCTGCGCCTGGCCCTGCCGGCCCCCGGCCACCCGCTGGGCCTCAGCGGACCTCCGGAGTTCAATGCGCGCGCCCTGGAGGCCGGAGAGGCGGTCGTCGCCACGGGGGCCGCGCTGGGTCTCGTGCCGGAGGTGTACGAGGCCGGGCCGGAGGGTGACGTGCACGTAGAGGTGATCTGGCACTGCCTGCCCGTGCGGGACGCGCCGCCGGCGGACGTGCCCTCGCTCGGGGAGGCCGAGCGGGAGCTCGCGGAGGCGCTGCGCGAGGCCACGGAGGTGCTCACGCGCCTGGACGTGGCCGGGTCGGGCCCGGTGGCGCAGGCGGCGCTGGAGGCGTACCGGGCGCGGGCCGAGCGCGGGAGGGAGGTGCTGGCACCGGGGTATCCGCCACGGGCGGTGCGCGTGCTGGAGCTGGCGCAGCGCGTGGGGGCGCTGATCGCGATCGCCCATGAGCCGGGGGACGGCGGCGGCCGCGACCACGGGGCCGCGGTGAGCGCGTCGGAGATAGCGGCGCGGGCGCAGGCGCTGCGTCCGGTGGAGCGGACGGCCCGGCGGGCCCAGGTGGCCGCGTACAACGCGATCGTCGAGGAGAGGGCCCGCAGGCGGCCCTGAGCGGCGGCCGCGAGCGACGGCCGCCGGTGATGCGGGAAGGCCCCGCGGTCCCAGAGGGTCCGCGGGGCCTTGCCGGTTCGCCGTACGGGTCAGTGGTGCCCGCCGTGGCCACCCCAGTGACCGTCGTGGCCGTCGTGCCGGTCGTGGCCGTTCCAGTGACCGCCGTCGTGGCCGTGCTTGTCGTGGTGACCGCGGTGCTCGTGGTAGCTGCGGTGCTCGTCCCAGCCGGTGCTGGCGTTGACGCACGTGTTCCCGAAGGTCGGGTTCAGCAGGCCGATGAGGATGTCGATGGTGTTGCCGCAGACGTTCAGCGGCACCTGCACCGGGATCTGGATGACGTTGCCGGAGACGACGCCGGGCGAGCCCTTGGCGACGCCGTTGGCGATGGCGCCCCCGGGGTGGTGCCGGTGCTGGTGCACCTGACGGTCACTGTGGTCGTGACGGTCACCGCGGTCGTGAGCGGACGCGGCGCCCACGGTGGAACCGACGGCGAGCCCCGTGACCGCCAGGGCGAGAGCGGCTTTCTTGGCACTGTTCATGGTGAGGGTCTTCCTTCTGCTGACGTTCTCGGCGGCCCCAGCCGCGGGGTCGCGTAGTGATGAACGCCAGCGCACCGCCGACGGCACGGCCATCGGCGGTGTTGCCCTCGTTCGGACGATTGCTCGCCCGCACCTGCCCGGGCTATACAGGGCGCACCGGGCAGGCGGGATGCGCCGGTACTACTTGTTGACGCAGAGGTTGCCGGCGGCCGGGTTGAGCACGCCCACCACGCTGATGGTGTTGCCGCAGATGTTGGCGGCGACCTTCACCGGGACCTGCACGACGTTGCCGGAGACGACGCCCGGGGAGTTCTGCGCCTTGCCGTCGGCCTGGTGCGCGGAAGCGGCACCGGCACCGGCGAGGGCGAGACCGCCGGCGGCGATGGTGATGACTGCGGCCTTCTTCATGTTCTTCACTCTTCTTATGACCTTCCTAGGGCGTTGCCACGGCCAGCCGCCGCGGTACGCCATGGAGAACGGGCCGCGGCCATCCGGGTTGCGGGGCCGGAGCGACCACCACACGGTCGTATGAATCTCTGATCAGAACGCGACGTTCCGCTTTGCCGCGGCCGGGTGCCGATCAGGCTCCGATCCCATGTCGGACGGCCCACAGGGCCGCCTGCGTGCGGTCGGCGAGGTCCAGCTTCATCAAGATGTTCGACACGTGGGTCTTGACGGTCTTCTCCGAGAGCACCAGCGCCCGGGCGATCTCCCGGTTCGAACGGCCGTCCGCGATCAGCGCCAGCACCTCGCGCTCCCGCTCGGTCAGCGCGTTGCCCCGCCCCTGGCCGCCGTGCCCGGCCTCCTCCTGCGACAGCAGCGCCCCGGCCACCTCGGGCTGCAGCAGGACGTGGCCCGCGTGCACCGAGCGGATCGCGCCCGCCAGGGCGTCAGGGTCCACGTCCTTGTAGACGTAGCCCGCCGCCCCCGCGCGCAGGGCGGGGATGACCGTGCGCTGCTCGGTGAAGCTGGTGACGATCAGCACCCGGGCGGGGTTCTCCAGCTCCCGCAGCCGGCGCAGCGCCTCGATCCCGTCGGTCCCGGGCATCTTCACGTCCATGAGGACGACGTCCGGACGCAGCTCCTCGGTGCGCTCGACGCCCTCCGCGCCGTCCGCGGCCTCCCCCACCACCTCGATGTCGTCCTGGACCTCCAGGAAGGTGCGCAGGCCCCTGCGGACCACCTGGTGATCGTCCACCAGCACCACGCGGATCACCCGCCCGTCGCCCGCCACCACCCTTGGGCCGAAGCGCTCCGCGCTGCCCTTGTCTTCTTCAGCCACCGGGCACCTCCATCTCGATCGCGGTGCCCATCCCGGGCTCCGAGCTAACGGTCAGACTGCCGCCGACACCGCTCGCGCGGTCCCGCATCGACACGAGGCCGAGGTGGCGGCCCGCCCGGCGGACGGCCTCGGGCTCGAAGCCGCAGCCGTCGTCGGCGACGCACAGTGCCGCCCCTTGGCCGGCCCGGGTGAGGGTGACCTGGACGCGGCCCGCTCCGGAGTGGCGCAGGGCGTTGTGCAGGGCCTCCTGGGCCACGCGCAGCAGCGCCTCCTCCTGGGCGGCCGGCAGCGCCCGGATGCCGTGGGAGGCGAAGGTGACCTTGGCGGTGTGGGCCCGGTCGAGGACCTGGACCTGGGTGCGCAGGGTCGCCACGAGGCCGTCCTCGTCCAGCCCTGCGGGCCGCAGCTCCACCACCGCGGCCCGCAGCTCGTCGGTGGCCTCCGCGGCGAGCCGGGCGGCCTCGTGCAGCTCCTCCTTGGCGCGGGCGGGGTCGCGGTCGACGAGCGCGGCGGCGGCCTGGGCGGTCAGCCGCAGCGAGAAGAGCTTCTGGGCGACGGCGTCGTGCAGCTCGTGGGAGAGGCGGGCGCGCTCCTCGGCGATGGTCAGCTCGCGGCTGCGCTCGTAGAGGCGGGCGTTGGTGAGGGCTATGGCCGCGTGCTGGGCGAGCACGCTCAGCAGCTCCTCGTCCTCCGCGGTGAAGCCGCAGGTGGGTCCGGCCTCCTCGAGGCCGCAGGGCGGCTCGCCGGGGCGCGCGGGGCGGTTCTTGTTCGCCAGGAAGAGGGCGCCGAGGACCTCGTCGCCGTCGGCGACCGGCATGCCGATGAAGTCGCGCATGTCCGGGTGGGCGGGGGGCCAGCCGCCGAAGCGGGGGTCCGAGCGGACGTCGGCCAGGCGCTCGGGGGTCGCGTGCTGGATCATCGCGGCGAGGACGCCGTGCTGGCGGGGCAGCGGGCCGATGGCCTTCCACTGCTCGTCGCTGACGCCATCGACGACGAACTGGGCGAAGCCGCCGTGGTCGTCCGGGACGCCGAGGGCCGCGTACCGGGCGTCCAGCAGTTCCCGGGCGGAGACGACGATCGTCTTGAGGACGTCGTGCACCTGCAGATGTCTGTTCATGGCGAGGAGCGCGGTGCTCACGGCCGTGAGGCCGGAGCGGGGGCCGGTGGTCATGGCTTCACCGTATCGAGGCGTCCGCGGCCCGGGATCGGACCGGTGGCGGCCGGTCCTGGGTCGTTCGGCTTAGGCCGGTGGTCGGGCGGCTGCCCGGGCCCTCCCCTGGGCATGTACCCATCATGTCTATACCAACCCAGTGGACACCCACCCACGGCGAGCCCTACCGGCCGGTGCCCTACCGGCCCCGGCGGATGCCCCGCCAGGAATCCCTCGCCCGCGCCGCGGAGCTGCGCGAGCGGATGGACGCGCGCCGCACGGTGCGGCAGTTCTCCGCCGATCCGGTGCCGGAGCAGGTCGTCCGGGACGCCGTCGCCTGCGCGGCCACCGCGCCCTCCGGCGCCCACCAGCAGCCGTGGACCTTCGTTCTGGTGAAGGACCCCGGCGTGCGGCGGCGCATCCGTGCCGCCGCCGAAGAGGAGGAGCAGCTGTCGTACGCGGGGCGGCTGGGCGAGGAGTGGCTGGCGGCGCTGCGCCCGCTGGGTACGGACGAGGTCAAGCCGCACCTGACGGACGCGCCCGCGCTGATCGTGGTCTTCCAGCAGCGGTACTGGCTGGGCGAGGGCGGGGAGAAGCGCAAGCACTACTACGTGGACGAGTCGGTCGGCATCGCGGTCGGGATGCTGCTGTCCGCGCTGCACCTGTCGGGGCTCGCCGCCCTCGTGCACACGCCGAGCCCGATGCGGTTCCTGGCCGAAGTGCTGGGCCGCCCGGCGAACGAGAAGGCCTTCGCGGTGATCCCCGTCGGCTATCCCGCCGACGACTGCCAGGTGCCGGACCTGGTGCGCAAGAGCCTCGACCAGGTGCTGGTGGAGGTCTGACCCGCAGGGCGGCCACGTAGCGTACGAAGCCGGTCGCACCGGGCGACGGGAGCGCTCGCCCGGTGTGACGCCGCGCATAGGACGCACGTCACCTACGACCTCGCCTAGTGGGCGCATAAAACCGGCGTAAGCGGGTGGCAGGGGCCCTTTTGACCTTCGCTTCGCCCCTCCCCGCCAGGGCCCCGGCAACGAAGCCGGATAGTACGTCACACCTTTGCCACAGCATTTTGCGGCCGCTAAGAATTGCCCCCGTCGCACCGGCGCCGTCGATCGAAGACGCGGCGCTTTTGCGCGGCCGATCCGGGCCATTGCGACTTGAAGCGATCAGAAGAGGTTCAGCACAAACATGCGCTCCCCCATCTCTGGCTATAGCCGCCTGACCAAGGTCCAGAAGTTCACCGCCGCCGGCGTCTCGGCCGCAGCCGTCGCCGCTCTGGCGGTCGCCGCGATACCGGGCTCGTCCGACTCGGACAAGCAGTCCATCGCCGTGAAGCCCGTCGCGTGGAGCGCAGAGGCCTTCGGCGCCCAGGAGCAGCAGGAGCAGATCGGCAAGCAGGCCGACAACGCCGCCAAGCTGGCGAAGGCGCAGGCCGAGGCCAAGAAGAAGGCGGACGCCGAGGCCGCCGCCAAGGCGAAGGCCGACAAGGAGCGCGCCGAGAAGGAGGCCGCGAGCCGTTCGCAGGAGCGCAAGCCCGTCCAGGCCGCGCCCGCCGCTCCGGCCCCGAAGACCTACGCCAATAACCTTGACGGCTGGATCAAGGAATCCCTGGACATCATGAAGGCCAAGGGTATTCCGGGTTCCTACAACGGCATCTACCGCAACATCATGCGGGAGTCGACCGGTAACCCGAAGGCCATCAACCTCTGGGACTCCAACGCCGCCAAGGGCATTCCCTCCAAGGGCCTGCTCCAGGTGATCGACCCGACCTTCAAGGCGTACCACGTCGAGGGCACGTCCTGGGACATCTACGACCCGGTCGCCAACATCACCGCCGCGTGCAACTACGCGTGGAAGGTCTACGGCTCGATGGACAACGTGAACTCGGCCTACTAAGGGCGAGAGCGCGGACAGCGACATACGCCGAAGGGCGGCACCCGGTGCGGGTGCCGCCCTTCGGCGTAGGTGCGGACGGCCGTGCGGTCCGGCGCGGGACTACTTGCGCATGACCTCCGGCTCGTGGCGGCGCAGCAAACGTGCGACTGCGAAACCACAGGCGACGCCGATGACGATCAGGGCCACGATGTCGATCGTCCACTGGGTGGCGGTGTGCTCCCAGAGGGGGTCGAGCTTGGGGGGCCTGCTCTTGTCGAACGGGGCCATGACGTGCGAGAGGTCCAGCGTGGTGCCGACGCCGGCGATGGCCCAGCGGGCGGGCATCAGCCAGGCGAACTGCTCGATGCCCGGCGAGTCGTAGATCTTGAACAGGATGCCGGTGAAGACGACCTGGACGATCGCGAACATGACCAGCAGCGGCATGGTCTTCTCGGAGGTCTTCACCAGGGCGGAGATGACCAGGCCGATCATCATGCAGGTGAAGCCCAGGGCGATGATCACCAGGCAGAGCTCCAGGGCGGGCGCCGCCTTGAAGACCAGGCCGTTCTCCGGCAGCTTGCGGACCGAGAAGCCGATGGCGCAGATCAGGGCGCCCTGCACCGCGGTGATCATGCCGAGGACGACCACCTTGGACATCAGGTAAGCGGAGCGGGAGAGGCCGACGGCCCGTTCCCGCTCGTAGATCACCCGCTCCTTGATCAGCTCGCGGACGGAGTTGGCGGCGCCGGAGAAGCACATGCCGACCGCGAGGATCAGCATGATCGTGCCGGCGTCCTGGTTGAAGTGGCCCTTGCTCGCGGGGCCGAGGCCGAAGTCGGACGGGATCACCGTGCTGACGCCGCCGAGGACCGCCGGGAGGAGCAGCATCAGGGCCATGAAGCCGCGGTCCGAGGCGATGACGGAGACGTAGCGGCGCATCAGCGTCCACAGCTGGGAGCCCCAGCTCTGGGCCTTCGGCGGGCGCACCATCTGCGGCTGGACGTGCACCGACTGCGGGGCGACGGCGTCGATGTCGGCCGCGTACATCTGGTAGTGCTGCGAGCCGCGCCAGCGGCCCGACCAGTCGTAGTCGCGGTAGTTCTCGAAGGCCGAGAAGACGTCCGCCCAGGTCTCGTAGCCGAAGAAGTTGAGCGCTTCCTCCGGCGGGCCGAAGTAGGCGACGGAGCCGCCGGGGGCCATGACGAGCAGCTTGTCGCAGAGCGCGAGCTCGGCGACGGAGTGGGTGACCACCAGGACCGTGCGGCCGTCGTCCGCGAGGCCGCGCAGAAGCTGCATGACATCGCGGTCCATGCCCGGGTCGAGGCCGGAGGTGGGCTCGTCCAGGAAGATCAGCGAGGGCTTGGTCAGCAGCTCCAGGGCCACCGAGACGCGCTTGCGCTGGCCGCCGGAGAGGGCGGTGACCTTCTTGTCCTTGTGGATGTCGAGCTTGAGCTCGCGCAGCACCTCGTCTATCCGGGCCTCGCGCTCGGAGGCCGCGGTGTCACCGGGGAAGCGGAGCTTGGCCGCGTAGCGCAGCGCCTTCCGGACGGTGAGCTCCTTGTGCAGGATGTCGTCCTGCGGCACGAGGCCGATGCGCTGGCGCAGCTCGGCGAACTGCTTGTACAGATTCCGGTTGTCGTAGAGGACGTCGCCCTCGTTGGCGGGCCGGTAGCCGGTGAGCGCCTTCAGGAGGGTGGACTTGCCGGAGCCGGAGGGGCCGATGACGGCGATCAGCGACTTCTCGGGGACGCCGAAGGAGACGTCCTTGAGGATCTGCTTGCCGCCGTCGACGGTGACCGTCAGGTGGCGGGCGGAGAAGGAGACGTCGCCGGTGTCGACGAACTCCTCCAGCCGGTCGCCGACCAGGCGGAAGGTGGAGTGACCGACACCGACGATGTCGTTGGGGCCGATGATCTGCTGGCGGACCGGCTGACCGTTGACGTAGGTGCCGTTGTGGCTGCCGAGGTCGACGATCTCGAAGCGGCCGTCGCCGGTGGAGCGGAACTCGGCGTGGTGCCGGGAGACCTGGAGGTCGGAGACGACCAGCTCGTTCTCCAGGGCACGACCGATGCGCATCGTGCCGCGGCCGACGGCCATCTGGTGGAAGCTCGTCGGGCTGCGGTCGCCGTAGACGGGCGGGGCGCCGCCCTGCGAGGGCGCGCCGCCGTGCGCCGGGGGCTGGTGCGCGCCGGGCCCCGGCTGCTGGGGGACGTACGCCTGCTGCGGGGGCTGCTGCCAGCCGCCCGGCTGCTGGTGCTGCTGCGGCTGCTGGTACTGCCCGGGCTGCTGCCAGGCGCCGGGCTGCTGGTGCTGCGGCGGCTGGTGCGGCGTGTGCTGCGGCGGAGCCTGGTGCAGCGGCGCGGCCATGGCGGTCTGCGCGCTGTAGAGGTCCGCGGCGGGAACGCCGGCACCGGCGCCCGCGGCGCCGGCGGTCAGGTTCAGCCGGGGGCCGTCCGTCGCGTTGCCCAGGTGCACGGTCGAGCCGGGGCCGATCTCCATGTGATGGATCCGCTGGCCCTGCACGTACGTGCCGTTGGTGCTGCCGTGGTCCTCGATGACCCAACTGCGGCCCTCCCACCGTACGGTGGCGTGCCGCCACGAGACGCGGGCGTCCTGCAGCACCATGTCACCCTGCGGATCCCGCCCGAGGGTGTAGGACCTGGACGGATCGAGCGTCCAGGTCTGTCCATTCAATTCCAGTACGAGTTCCGGCACTCCATGCCCCACTACTTGTCCCCCGATGAGCCCCCTGCATCAGGGAGTCTAGGGATGGCGAACATCGGGAGGAACTATTTCAGGCACAGTCCCCGAACCGAAAGTCGGGGATTGCCGCGACCGTGTAACAGGCGCCGTTGACCGATCCGAAACATGCCCTGAGAGTGGTTACCGCCATGGATACGTACGGATCATGCGCATCCGGGCAATAGCCCGGGTGCAGACCGGCACGGGGGGCCGTGATGACCGTGGACGGGGGCGGGCGCGGAGCGCGTCCGGCGGAGCTGTTGCTGACTGCTATTGCGGCTGTGAGCTGGTCTTTTCTGGCCATGGCGGGGATTGCGGCGCTCGGGCTGCATCTGCTCGGCGCCGATGCGGCGGGCGCGCTGGGGCCGATGACGGCGGCCGTCGTGGTGCTCGCCGTCGGCGGATCACTCACGCCTTCGGGCGATATTGAAGCATTCGGCCTCAAGGGCGCCGGGGCGCACACTGCCATCGATATCGCGCCACTGGGAGTGAGCCTGGCAGGCGCCCTGCTGCTGGGAATGATCTTTGCGCGATCGTTGCGCCGGGCCGGTGCCGTGATCGGCGCCGGGGAGCTCGCCGCCCGGGCCGGCGCGGTGGCCGTTCTCTTCGTGCTCCTGCTCGGCGGGCTCGCCTGGGCGGGGGAGGATTCGATCACCCTCGACGGAAGCAGCCTGGGCCTGGGCGGAGACGGGGGCGGCGGAGGCGGGGGCGGCCCCAAGCTGGTGATCCCGGGCATCGGCGATATCGGGGACATCGCGGGCGGGCTGCCGGACCGGCTCGCCGGCCTGGCGGACGCCAAGGCCGCCGTCGGCTTCAGCGTACGGACCGGACCCTCGCTGGCCGGGGGCGCCGCCTGGGTCCTGGGCGTCCTGCTGATCGCGGTGCTGGCCGCGCGCCGGGCGCCCCTCCCCCGCGGCTGGCAGGCGCTGCACCGGGGCGTGCGCCCCGCGGTCTCGGCGCTGTGCACGGTGCTGGTCCTCGCGGTGGCGGCGGGCCTGGCCGCCGCGGCCTACGCGGCCGCCGGCGACGACGCACCGAAGCGGATCTTCGGCGCCGCGCTGCTCGGGGCGCCGAACGGGGTGTTCCT
Source organism: Streptomyces sp. URMC 124 (assembly GCF_051386455.1). NCBI lineage: Bacteria > Bacillati > Actinomycetota > Actinomycetes > Kitasatosporales > Streptomycetaceae > Streptomyces > Streptomyces sp. URMC 124. The sequence goes on along the minus strand of NZ_JBPQTS010000076.1, from coordinate 15,210 downwards.
CGCGGTGCCACTGGGACTGTTCGTCTCCTGGCGCGGCACGGCCACGGGCGCGCTGACCAAGGTGCTGCCCTCCCCGCTGGACGAGCTGCTGAGCGCGCGGGCCGAGGAGCCGGTCACGCTGGGGCGGCTGGCCGGGCTCGACGGCACGGTGTGGCTGCTGGCCGTCGCCTGCGCGCTGATGATGCTGGGCGTGGGCGTGCTCACCGCGGTCCGCGCGCCGCGGGAGCAGGGCCTGGGGCCGGCGGCGTTCGCCGCGCGCTGCGCCGTGGCACTGGGGGTGGCGACCGCCCTGGCCCTGCCGCTGCTGGTGCTCGCGACCCGGGTGAAGGCCGACGCGAGCCTGTCGGTGCTGGGCTTCGACGCCTTCGGGGCGGGCCTGGAGCTGCGCGGCAACGCGGCCATGGCCCTGGCGCTGGGCGCCGCGTGGGGCGCCGTCGCCGGGGCGGCCGGGGGGCTCCTCGCGTGCGCGACGGGCACGGCGGGGCGGCGGGCGGCGGCCCTCGCGCGGCCGGAGGCCGGGGCGGCCGGGGTCGCCGGGGCGGCCGTTGCGGCACCGGGTGCCGCGGCGCCGCCCGGCCCGTACCGTCCCGCGCCGGGGCGGCACGCGCAGGACGACCCCAATCCGTACCGGCGCCCCGCGCGCGACGACACCAACCCCTACAAGCGCCCGTCCTTCGACGACCGCTCCAGCGCGCCGACGCAGACGGGCCGGCCGCTGCCACCGCCCCGCAGGCCCCGGAGCAGCGGGTACCGCTACGGGGCGCCGCCGCCGGAGGAGCCTCCGCCTCCGCCTCCGCCGCCCGGGCCCCCGCCCGGTTCCCCGCCGCGGCCCCGCTGAAGCCGTTCACGTGGACGCCGTTCACGTGCCGTAGGCCCCGCCTTGGCCGCACCTTGGGCAGGTCTTCGCCGAGCGCTGGCCGGGACACCTGTGCGTATCCGGCGCGGGGCCCGATACGGTAAGAGGACCATGAGCGCATCGCAGACCTCGCCTGCCACCCCCGTACCCGCCGAAGACGAGCCGACCCTCCTCGTCAAGATCTTCGGGAAGGACCGGCCGGGCATCACCGCCGGGCTGTTCGACACGCTCGCCGCGTACGCCGTGGACGTCGTCGACATCGAGCAGATCGTCACCCGGGGCCGGATCACCCTGTGCGTGCTGGTCACGGCGCCGGAGGGGGGCGGCAACGCCGAGGGCGACCTGCGGGCGACGGTGCACAGCTGGGCCGAGTCGATGCGGCTGCAGGCCGAGATCATCTCGGGCCGGGGCGACAACCGCCCGCGCGGCACCGGCCGTTCCCACGTCACGGTGCTGGGCCACCCCCTGACCGCCGAGTCGACGGCCGCCATCGCGGCGCGGATCACCGGCACGGGCGGCAACATCGACCGGATCTTCCGGCTCGCCAAGTATCCGGTGACCGCCGTGGAGTTCGCGGTGTCCGGCGCCGAGACGGAGACGCTGCGGACCGCGCTGGCGCTGGAGGCGCACAGCCGCGGGGTGGACGTGGCGGTCGTCGCGGCGGGCCTGCAGCGGCGCGCCCAGCGCCTGATCGTGATGGACGTCGACTCCACGCTGATCCAGGACGAGGTCATCGAGCTGTTCGCGGCGCACGCGGGCTGCGAGGCCGAGGTCGCGGAGGTGACCGCGCGGGCGATGCGCGGCGAGCTGGACTTCGAGGAGTCCCTGCACGCCCGGGTGGCGCTGCTGGCGGGGCTGGACGAGTCCGTCGTGGACAAGGTGCGGGCGGAGGTGCGGCTGACGCCGGGCGCCCGGACGCTGATCCGCACGCTCAAGCGGCTCGGCTACCAGGTGGGCGTGGTCTCCGGCGGCTTCACCCAGGTCACGGACGACCTGCAGGAGCGGCTGGGGCTGGACTTCGCCTCGGCGAACACCCTGGAGATCGTCGACGGCCGGCTGACCGGGCGGGTGACCGGGGAGATCGTGGACCGGGCGGGCAAGGCCCGGCTGCTGCGGCGGTTCGCCGCCGAGGCGGGCGTACCCCTGGCGCAGACCGTGGCCATCGGTGACGGCGCGAACGACCTCGACATGCTCAACGCCGCGGGGCTGGGCGTGGCCTTCAATGCCAAGCCGGTGGTGCGCCAGGCGGCGCACACGGCGGTGAACGTTCCCTTCTTGGACACGGTGCTCTACCTGCTGGGCGTCACCCGCGAAGAGGTCGAGGCGGCCAGGACGCACGAGTAGCCTCCGGCGGATCGCCTGCGCGGGGAAGTGCCCGCGCAGCGGCGGGCATCACGAGGGCGAGCCACTGCGAAGGCGTGGCAGGACGACGGCGGGGCAGGACGACGGCGGGGTCCGGCGGAATGAGCGACGGCCGGAAGCGACGCGGGCGACGCGTCTCCTCCGCCGGACGGGCGCGCTACGCGTGCGGGGCCCAGAACGCGACCAGGCGGCCGACGCCGTGCTCGACGGCCTTCCACGATCCCGTGAAGGCGAGCACCGCGATGGCGGAGGTGGGGAACCCGGTGCGGTTCATCCGCGGCAGCAGATCGCCCTCGGACTCGCCCGCGAGGGCGTCGGCCAGGGCGTGCATGCCGGGGTTGTGCCCGATCACGACGAGGTCCTGGACCTCATCGGAGACCTCGTTGAGCAGGGCGATCAGCTCGCCGAGCGAGGCCTCGTACATCCGGTCCTCGTAGACCGTGCGGGGGCGCTGGGACAGCTCGGGGACGGCGAGCTTCCAGGTCTCGCGGGTGCGGGCGGAAGTGGAGCAGAGGGCCAGGTCGGGGTTGATGCCGGAACCGGCGAGCCAGCGGCCGGCGACCGGGGCGTCCTTGCGGCCGCGGTCCGCGAGCGGACGTTCGTGGTCGTCCCCGTCGGACCATTCGGCCTTGGCGTGCCGGAAAACGACGATCCTGCGAGTCGGTTCGGAGCTCATGCCGTCCAGCTTCGCATGAAACCCACGGCGAGGCGCGGGGTGTTGAAAGGGTTGCCCCGTAAGCGGCGCACGCGCCCCACCTGCCCTCACGGTGCTTCTTCGCCCAGCGCGAGCCGGACGAAGGCGACCACGCGGGCGACGGTGCCCGAGGCCGCGGGATCCGGACCGGAGTCCGCGGTGGCGGGGGCGGCGAGCAGGGTGCAGAAGACGGTGAAGGCCGCGGCGGCGAGCGCGAGGGCCCACCAGGGCAGCCGCGTCTGCACGGTGCCGGGAGTCCGGGCTTTCGTACCGGCGGGCATGATCGCCTCCGTGTGGTTCGGTGCACCGCCGCATCGCGGTGTACTACGAAACTACGGAGAACGGCGCCCCGCTCCCATCCGGTGGACCACCCACTTGCCCCTGAACCCGGCCCCCTAAGGGACGGGGGGTTAACCCCACCACGGCCTGGAGGCAGGCCGGAAGGGGGAACCGGGAGAGGGACCGGGAGCGACGAGGAGTCAGGCCGGGGCGAAAGCCGGGGTCAGGGGCGGACCGGGCCGGGGAGAAGCCGGGGTCAGGGCGAGAAGACCGTCGCGATGACCGAGATGACGACCGTGATGCCCAGCATCGCGCCGAGGATCGTCAGCAGGGTCTTCTGACCGTTTTTGGGGTGGGGATCGAGCACAGGCTGCATGGGACCAGTCTCCCACCCCGCGCCGCCGTGGCCGCGCCGGGGTCAGAGCTCGTCCTCCACGGTGCGGGGGCGGCCGGCCAGCACGCCCGCCACGACCTGAGGCACCATCAGCGCCGCCATGAGGGCGAGGGGCACGTCCCAGCCGCCCGTGCGCTCGTTGAGCCAGCCCACGAGCAGCGGGCCGGGGATGGAGATCAGATAGCCGGTGCTCTGGGCGAACGCCGACAGCCGCACCACGCCCCCGCCCGTACGGGCCCGCATGCCGATCAGCGTCAGGGCGAGTGTGAAGGCGCTGTTGGACACGCCGAGCAGCACGGCCCAGAGCCAGGCGCCCGCGGCCGGGGCCAGCCACAGCCCGGCGTACCCGGCCAGCCCGAAGCAGGCCAGGGCGACGACGAGGACGCCCTGGTGGGGCAGGCGGGCGGCGAGGCGCGGCAGGACGAAGGCGAGGGGCACGCCGGTCAGCATCGTCACGGCGCTCAGGACGCCCGCGACGGAGGCGGACACCCCGGCGTCGCGGAAGATCGCCGGCATCCAGCCCATGACGATGTAGGCACCCGTGGCCTGGATGCCGAAGAAGACGCCGAGCGCCCAGGCGGTGGGGCTGCGGGTGATGCTGGTGCGGGGAGCGTCCCGGCCGGCGGCCGCGGGCTCGGCGGACCCGTCCGTACGGCCACGGCGGGCCGCCACGAGCCACAGCAGTCCGGCCGCGGCGGCGAGCAGCGCCCACGCGCCGAGGCCGAGCCGCCAGCTGCGGCCCATCGTCTCGGCGAGCGGCACGGTGCCGGCGGCGGCGCCCGCGGCACCGGCGGCGATGGCCATGGAGTACAGGCCGGTCATCGGGCCGACCCGGTCGGGGAACCAGCGCCTGACGACCAGGGGCATCAGCACGTTGCTGACGGCGATGCCCGCGAGCGCGAGCACGCTCAGGGCGAGGAATCCGGGGACACCGCCCGCGGAGGGCCGCACGGCGAGACCGGCGGCTATCAGCGCCATGCCGGCGCAGACGACGGCCGCGGGGCCGAAGCGGCGGGCCAGCCGGGGCGCGGCGAGGCCGAAGACCGCGAAGCAGAACGCGGGCACGGACGTCAGCAGGCCCGCCACCGTCCCGCTCATGCCGAGGTCGGCACGGACCTCCTTCAGCAGCGAGCCCAGGCTCGTCACGGCCGGGCGGAGGTTGAGCGCGGCGAGGACGAGGCCGGCGGCCAGGAGCTTAACGGCCCAGGCGGAGCCCCGGGCGGCCTCCCCCGCCGGCGCGGGGTCCTGCAGCGGGCCGGCGGGGTCGACTGCGGCGGTGGACTCGGCCGCTCTCAGGTCTTCGTCTGCCGTAGATGCCATGACGCCATCATAGATAGAATCATGGGATGAATGGAGGCTGTCGATGCCACTGAACTCGCCCAAGCGCTCCCGCCTCGTCGACCAGGTCATCGCCGGGCTGCGCAGCCAGATCACGTCCGGTGAGTGGCCCGTCGGCTCGCGCATCCCCACCGAGCCGGAGCTCGTCGAGCAGCTCGGCGTCGCGCGCAACACCGTGCGCGAGGCCGTGCGCGCCCTCGCGCACAACGGCCTGCTGGACATCCGGCAGGGATCCGGCACCTACGTCGTCGCCACGAGCGAGCTGGCCGGCGTGATGCACCGCCGCTTCGCCGACGCCGACCCGAGAGACGTGGCCGAGCTGCGCAGCGCCCTGGAGGCGTCGGCCGCCCGGCTCGCGGCCCGCCGGCGCACCGAGCAGGACCTGGTGCAGCTGGCGGCGCTGCTGGAGCGGCGCGAGGAGGCGTGGCGCTCGGGCGACGCCGAGCGGTTCGTGGAGGCGGACGCCACGCTGCACACCGCTGTCGTCTCCGCCGCGCACAACGAAGTGATGTCCGAGGTGTACGCGGACCTGGGCGGGGTGATGCGCCAGTTCCTGCGGGCGTACGTGGGGAGCGCGATGCGGCCCGAAGAGCTCGCCGACCACGGGCGGCTGGTCGCGGCCATCGCGGACGGCGACGAGGAGACCGCGGGGGCGGAGGCGAGCGCACATCCGTTCGGGCCGTTCGGCTGCCGGGGCGCGGCCCGCTGAGTGCTCAGGCGGCGGGCCGGTGGGTCACCCAGGCGTGGCGTATGCCCAGCCAGCAGCGCTGGCTGAGGGCGACGTGCCCGGCCGGGCCGACGACGGCCTGCGCGGTGTCCATGTCCGGGTCCCACCAGCGCACGCATTCGACGTGCAGCTGGACGCGGTCGGTGCCGGCGTTGCCGTTGAAGCAGTGGGCGGTGGCGTGGGAGCCGTGGACGCGGGTGCGGCACTCGGCGTGCCCGGGCCCGAGCGGGGCGGGCGGTGCGGCGGGCGGTGCGGCGGCCGCCGCCGGGGGCACCGGGGCGGTCGAGGCGGCCAGGGCCGCGGCGGCGAACAGCACGGCCGCGGTGCGGCGGAGCGGGAAGCTCATGCGCGTACCTCCTCCCGCCCTTCAGTGTGCGGGGGCCGGCTGCCGCGCACGAGCCGGAAAAGCCCGGTGCCCGTTCCGGAGTAACGGAACGGGCACCGGGCGTGCGCTTGGGGGCTGGGGCGTCCATCATGGGGCGCCCCGGGCGAGCATGAGTGCTTCGCCGGCTGTGCGGTGCGGTGGTCGGCCGCGGGTCGTCCGTGGCCGGTCGCGCAGTTCCCCGCGCCCCTTAAAGCAGTTCCCCGCGCCCCTTAAATGGGGTGCCTAGGCGCCCATCATGTGCACGCCGCCGTCGACGTGCACGATCTCGCCCGTGGTGCGGGGGAAGAAGTCCGACAGCAGGCCGACGACACCGCGGCCGGCCGGCTCCGGGTCGGCCAGGTCCCAGCCGATGGGGGCGCGGTGGTTCCACACGTCCGCGAGCTCCTCGAAGCCCGGGATGGACTTGGCGGCCATCGACTTGATGGGGCCGGCGGAGACCAGGTTGCAGCGGATGCCCTTGGGGCCGAGGTCGCGGGCCAGGTAGCGGTTGGTGCCCTCGAGGGCGGCCTTGGCCACGCCCATCCAGTCGTACTTCGGCCAGGCGATCTGCGCGTCGAAGGTCAGGCCGACGACCGAGGCGCCCTCGCGCATCAGCGGCAGCAGGGCCATGGTCAGCGACTTGTAGGAGTACGCCGAGACCTGGACGGCCGTGGAGACGTCCTCCCAGGTGGCGTCCAGGAAGTTGAACGCGCCCTGCGGGCCGAAGGCGATGGAGTGCACGATGCCGTCCAGGGGGACGTCGTCGCCCAGGTGCTCGCGCACCTTGTCGGCGAGCCCGTCGAGGTGCTCCTGGTTGGTGACGTCCAGCTCGATGACCGGCGCCGGCTTGGGCAGCCGCTTGGCGATGCGCTCGACGAGCGAGAGCCGCCCGAAGCCGGTCAGGATGACCTCGGCGCCCTCGTTCTGGGCGACCTTGGCGGCCTGGAAGGCGATCGAGGACTCGGTGAGGACACCCGTGACGAGGATGCGCTTGCCTGCGAGGATTCCACTCATGACGTTCAGTGACCCATGCCCAATCCGCCGTCGACAGGAATGACGGCTCCAGTGATGTATGCGGCCTCGTCGGAGGCGAGGAAGCGGACCGAGGCGGCGATCTCCTCGGGCTGCGCGTAGCGCGCGAGCGGAACCTGCTTGGTGATGCCCTCGCGCTGCTCGTCGGTGAGCACGCGGGTCATGTCGGTGTCGACGAAGCCGGGGGCGACGACGTTGCAGGTGATGTTCCGGGAGCCCAGCTCACGGGCGATCGAGCGGGCGAAGCCCACCAGGCCGGCCTTGGAGGCGGCGTAGTTGGCCTGGCCCGCGGAGCCCAGCAGGCCCACCACGGAGGAGATCAGCACGATGCGGCCCTTGCGGGCGCGCAGCATGCCCTTCGAGGCCCGCTTGACGACCCGGAAGGTGCCGGTGAGGTTGGTGTCGAGGACGGAGGTGAAGTCGTCCTCGGACATGCGCAGGAGCAGCTGGTCGCGGGTGACGCCGGCGTTGGCCACCAGCACCTCGACCGCGCCCTGCTTCTCCTCGATCTCCTTGTAGGCCTGCTCGACCTGCTCGGGGTCCGTGATGTCGCACTTCACGGCGAGGCATCCCAGGTCCAGGAGGGCGGCCGGCGGCTCTCCCGAGCGGTAGGTGAAGGCGACCTTGTCGCCCGCCTCCGCGAAGGCACGGGCGATGGACAGGCCGATGCCCCGGTTTCCTCCGGTGACCAGAACCGAGCGGCTCAAGGGACCACCCTTCCTTCACGTGTAGCGGCCAGCTGGCTGCCGTTGGTCGTCTGTACCGTACGAAAACTATCTGGCCGCGGCCTCTGACGTGCAGCCCGCCCCTAACAGGAGCACATGGCGGACCCTGTGGGGTCCCTACAGAAAACGGAGCCGCGAAGGCCCTGCGGCCCCGTGCGGGGGGCATTCCCCGATCTGCCCCTGAACTGCGCAAAAGCCCGGGACCATGGACGTCGGGGCGTGATTCACTGCGTCCTCGGGAGACATCGCACGCCTAGGGGAGGCCTTCCGTGCCACATGAAATCGACGAGTCGTTCCTCGCGCTGCCGCTGCGGCAACTCGCCGACGCGGCTCTCGCGCGCGCCCGCGCGCTGGGGGCCGACCACGCGGACTTCCGCCTGGAGCGGGTGCGCAGCGCCTCCTGGCGGCTGAGGGACGCCCGGCCGGCCGGCACCTCGGACACCACCGACCTGGGGTACGCGGTGCGGGTGGTGCACGGCGGCAGCTGGGGCTTCGCGGCGGGCGTCGAGCTGACGATGGACGCGGCGGCGCGGGTGGCCGGGCAGGCCGTGGCGATGGCACGGCTGTCGGCGAAGGTGATCGCGGCGGCGGGCTCGGACGAGCGCGTGGAGCTGGCGGACGAGCCAGTGCACGCGGAGCGGACGTGGGTGTCGTCCTACGAGATCAACCCCTTCGACGTGCCGGACGCCGAGAAGAGCGGGCTGCTCGCGGACTGGAGCTCGCGGCTGCTGGCGGCGGACGGCGTGGCGCACGCGGACGCCTCGCTGCTGACCGTCCAGGAGAACAAGTTCTACGCGGACTCGGCGGGCACGACGACCACCCAGCAGCGCGTCCGGCTGCACCCGCAGCTGACGGCCGTCGCGGTCGACCCCGCCACCGGCGGCTTCGACGCCATGCGCACCATCGCGCCCCCGGCCGGCCGCGGCTGGGAGTACCTGACGGGCACCGGCTGGGACTGGGACGCCGAGCTGGCGGAGATCCCCGCGCTGCTGGCCGAGAAGATGCGCGCCCCGAGCGTCGAGGCGGGCACGTACGACCTGGTGGTCGACCCGTCCAACCTGTGGCTGACGATCCACGAGTCGATCGGCCACGCCACCGAGCTGGACCGCGCACTGGGCTACGAGGCCGCCTATGCGGGCACGTCCTTCGCGACCTTCGACCAGCTGGGCTCCCTGAAGTACGGCTCGGAGCTGATGAACGTCACCGGCGACCGCACCGCCGAGCACGGCCTCGCGACCACCGGCTACGACGACGAGGGCGTCGCGGCCCAGTCCTGGGACCTCGTCAAGGACGGCATCCTCGTCGGCTACCAGATGGACCGCCGCATCGCGAAGCTCACCGGCTTCGACCGCTCCAACGGCTGCGCGTTCGCCGACTCCCCCTCCCACGTGCCGGTCCAGCGCATGGCCAACGTCTCCCTGCAGCCTGCGCCCGGCGGGCCGTCGACGGAGGAGATGATCTCCGGCGTCGAGCGGGGGATCTACGTGGTCGGCGACCGCTCGTGGTCGATCGACATGCAGAGGTACAACTTCCAGTTCACCGGGCAGCGCTTCTACCGGATCGAGAACGGCCGGCTGGCCGGGCAGCTGCGGGATGTCGCCTACCAGGCCACGACCACGGACTTCTGGGGCTCGATGGCGGCCGTCGGCGGGCCGCAGACGTACGTGCTGGGCGGCGCGTTCAACTGCGGCAAGGCCCAGCCGGGGCAGGTCGCGGCCGTCTCGCACGGCTGCCCCTCGGCCCTCTTCGAGAACGTCAACATTCTCAACACCACCGAGGAGGCGGGTCAGTGAGCGGTCGCCACGGAACCGGCCGGGGGCCCGGGGGTTGCCCCCCGGAGAAGCACAGTCTCAACACCACCGAGGAGGCGGGTCAGTGAGCGCTCACCACGGAACCGGCCGGGGGCCCGGGGGTTGCCCCCCGGAGAAGCACAGTCTCAACACCACCGAGGAGGCGGGTCAGTGAGCCCTCGTCACCAGCCGCACGAGATCGTCGAGCGCGCTCTGGAGCTGTCCCGGGTCGACGGGTGCATGGTCATCGCCGGCGAGCGCTCCACCGCCAACCTCCGCTGGGCGCGCAACGCGCTCACCACCAACGGCGTCACCCGCGGCCGTACCGTCACCGTGATCGCCACCGTGGACGGTGCGCAGGGCACCGCCTCGGGCGTGGTGTCCCGGTCGGCCGTCACGGCCGCGGAGCTGGAGCCGCTGGTGCGGGCCGCCGAGGCGGCGGCGCGCGAGGCCGGGCCGGCCGAGGACGCGCAGCCGCTGGTGTCGGGCGTGCCGCACTCCCCCGACTTCACGGCGCCGCCCGCCGAGACCTCCTCCGCGGTCTTCGACGGCTTCGCGCCCGCGCTGGGCGAGTCCTTCGCCGGGGCCCGGGCGCAGGGCCGCGAGCTGTACGGCTTCGCCCTCCACGAGGTCTCCTCGTACTACCTCGGCACGTCCACCGGGCTGCGGCTGCGCCACGACCAGCCGACCGGGTCCCTGGAGCTCAACGCCAAGTCGCCGGACGGCACCCGTTCCGCCTGGGCGGGCCGGGCCACGCGCGACTTCACCGACGTCGACCCGCAGGCCCTGGACGCCGAGCTGGCGCAGCGCCTGGCGTGGGCCGAGCGGAAGATCGAGCTGCCGGCCGGGCGGTACGAGACGCTGCTGCCGCCGAGCGCCGTGGCCGACCTGCTCGTCTACCAGATGTGGTCGGCGGCCGCCCGTGACGCCGCCGAGGGCCGGACGGTCTTCTCCAAGACCGGGGGCGGCACCCGTGTCGGGGAGAAGCTGTCCCCGCTGCCGCTGACGCTGCGCAGCGACCCCCACGCCGGGGGCCTGGAGTGCGCGCCCTTCGTCCTGACGACCGCCTCGGGGGACGACGCGTCGGTCTTCGACAACGGCCTGCCGCTGGGCCCGACGGACTGGATCCGCGACGGCGTCCTGGAGCACCTGGTCACCACGCGGCACAGCGCCGGGCTCACGGGCCTGCCGGTCACCCCGCTCGTGGACAACCTCGTCCTGGACGGGCGGGGCACCGCCACCCTCGACGAGATGGTCGCGTCCACCGAGCGCGGCCTGCTGCTGACCTGCCTGTGGTACATCCGCGAGGTCGACCCGGCGTCGCTGCTGCTGACGGGGCTGACCCGGGACGGCGTCTACCTCGTGGAGAACGGGGAGGTCGTCGGCGAGGTCAACAACTTCCGCTTCAACGAGTCGCCGGTGTCGGTGCTCTCGCGCGCCACCGAGGCGGGCCGCACCGAGGCGACGCTGCCGCGCGAGTGGGGCGACTACTTCACCCGGGCCGCGATGCCCGCCCTGCGCGTGCCGGACTTCAACATGAGCTCCGTCAGCCGGGGCGTGTGACAGCGGGGCCGTGACCGCAGGGGGTGGGACAGCCGGGACGCGGCACCGGGCCGAATAGACTGGTCCGCGTCCACCTGTCCCCCGCTCGCATACGTCTTCCCGTATGCGGCCCTTCCTCCGTCTTTCTTCTCCGTCCGTTCCTCATCCGTCCCATCGATCCCCAGGAATGTCATGACACGCCTCGGCGAATCCGTCGCCCGCGCCGGTGAGCTCCTCGCGCAGGACCTCTCCTCCGACCAGACCGTCCAGCGGCTGCTCCAGGAGACGGGCTCGCGGCGCTATCTCGATCTGACGGATCTGTCGGCGAAGGAGCAGGCCGAGCTGATCGCCGCCCGCACCGTCGAGGTGCTGCCGGGCGTGGACAAGCTGGCCGAGCGCATCGAGAAGCGGCGCGCGGCGGGCAAGGGCCTGCAGCTCAAGCTGGGTATCGACCCGACGGCGGCCGACGTCCACCTGGGCCACGCCGTGCCGATGATCATCCTCAGCCGCTTCCAGCGCATGGGCCACGACGTCACCCTCCTCATCGGCGACTTCACGGCCAAGATCGGCGACCCGACGGGCCGCACGGCCGAGCGCCCGCCGCTGACCGACGAGGACATCGCGAAGAACCTCGCGGGCTACCGCGAGCAGGTCCGCCCGTTCTTCGACTTCGACAAGGTCACGTTCGTCCAGAACAGCACCTGGCTGGCCCCGTACACCTTCCCGGAGCTGCTCGGCCTGCTCTCGCAGGTGCCGGTCTCGCAGCTGCTGCAGCGCGAGGACTTCCGCAACCGCCTGGCGTCCGGCTCGGGCCTGACGATGTCGGAGCTGCTGTACCCGATCGCGCAGGGCCTGGACTCGGTCGCGCTCGACTGCGACGTCGAGCTGGGCGGCGCCGACCAGCTGCTGAACCTGCAGATGGGCCGCAAGCTCATGGAGCTGAAGGGCCAGACGCCGCAGCTCGTCGTCACCATGCCGCTGATCGAGGGCACGGACGGCACGGGCGCGAAGATGTCCAAGTCCAAGGGCAACTACGTGGGCCTGTCGGCCACCGCCGACGACGTCTTCGGCAAGATCATGTCGGTTCCGGACCGGCTGATGGAGCCGTACCTGAAGGCCTGGACCGAGTGGACGGACGAGGAGATCGCCCTCGCGCTGTCCCGGGTCGAGGAGCGCTCGCTGCACCCGATGGACCTCAAGAAGATCCTCGCGGGCGAGGTCGTGGCCGCGCTGTACGGGATCGAGGCGGCGATGGCGGCCCGCGCCGGGTTCGTCGCGCAGTTCTCGAAGAAGAGCTTCTCCGACGTGGAGACGCCCGTCGTGGAGCTGTCGGAGCACGGCGACTCGCCGGCGACGGCCGTGCTCAGCCAGGTCCTGGGCTTCCAGCCGTCCGCGTCGGCGGCCCGCCGGGTCGCCAAGCAGAACGGCCTGCGCCTGGTCGTCGAGACGGACGGCGGCCAGGAGGCCGTCGTGCTGGCCGAGGCCGATGCGATCCGCCCGCTGGGCGAGGTCGTGACGGAGACGGTCGCCAAGGTCGCCGGGGCCGGGAAGGTCTACCTCAAGGCCGGCCGGAAGATCGCCGAGCTGCGGTAGGGCTCCCGCCCGGAATCGAAGGCCCGGGGCGTTCACGCCGCGTGTCTTCCGCCGCTCCTCTTGTCGCCGCGCACCGCGACCCAGAGCCGGTCGCCGATGCCGACCACAAGGACCGCGCCCGCCAGCTGCAGCAGGTGCCGGCCCCAGTCGACGCCCTTGGTCTCGTTGATGCCGAGCCCGGTGGCGGCCCAGTTGCCGAGCAAGCTGCCGATCATGCCCAGGATGATCGTCAGCCAGAGGGGGACCTGCTGTTTGCCCGGCAGGATCGCCTTGGCGATCAGGCCCAGGACAAGTCCGACGATGATGGCCCACAACCAGCTCATGTCGCCTCCTCAGCGGCGCGATGTGCCGTGCCCCGCCTATTGTGTGGCCACTGTCCGTACGGCGCACGCCGGAGCCGTCCGTCCGCCGCGATGCTGCTGCGGGGTACGCAGCCGCAGGTCGGGGCGGGGACGGTGGGGGACCCGCTCTCGTACCCGGCGGCCACGCGGCGTAACGTGGAGGGTGTCCCGGCTGAGGGCGTGCGGGCGTGGTGGATCAGGTGGTGGAACGTGATGCGGAAGCAGGGCGGGACGGCGGTCTTCAGGATCACCGGCGCCCGTCAGGGGCTGGCCGAGGACGTGCGCGGCCGCCAGCGCCGCTACGTCATCTCGATGCTGATCCGCACCCTGTCGGTGGTGCTCACCGTGGTGCTGTGGAACGTCGAGCGCTTTGTGGCGGTGGGCACGCTGATCCTGGGTGCCCTGCTGCCCTACGTGGCGGTCGTGATCGCCAACGCGGGCCGGGAGAACGCCCCTTCGCTCCCCGGCACGTTCATACCGGCACCGACGCGGCCGGTGCTGATGCCCGGTCCCGGCGAGGAGAGGGCGGAATCCGTCCCGGAAGCCGGCCGTGCCGCCGAGGGCGATCAAGGGCGTGACCACGGCTGATGCCCCACGGGGGCGCGTCGGGAAAGGCGCACTCCGCAAAGCTCAAGAAAACCTCAGATCAATCATGTGGTTTCAGTGCCGCGCGCCGGGCACCCCGTGACATACTTCCTAAGCGCTCCGCATCCCCCGTCGGAGCGACAGACCGACGCCGGGCGGCTCCCCCCGTGGCTGCCCGGCGTCGCCGTGTCTGCACGCGGTTCGTAGAGTCAGGGGTGTGAATTCCCCCGATGACGCCGTGATCTGTTCCGCCAAGGGCTGCCGTGCCCCCGCCCTGTGGGTGCTGGCGTGGAACAACCCCAAGCTGCACACCCCCGACCGCCGCAAGACGTGGCTCGCGTGCGACGAGCACCGCGAACACCTCTCGAACTTCCTCGGCTTGCGGGGCTTCCTCAAGGACGTGGTCTCGCTGGAGGAGTGGGAGTCCTCGCCCAAGGCGTAGGCCTCCCGGCGGCCCCGGGACGGACCGTTCAGCCCCCGATGGCCGACATGGGCCGCTGCGGCTGCAGGAAGGTCGGGTCGTCCAGGCCCGACCCCGCCTTCTTGCCCCGCATCGCCTGCTTCCACCGTCCGGCTATGTCCTCGTCCGTGGCCCCGGAGCGCAGTGCCGCGCGCAGGTCGGTCTCCTCGCGCGCGAACAGGCAGTTGCGGATCTGCCCGTCGGCGGTGAGGCGGGTGCGGTCGCAGGCGCCGCAGAAGGGGCGGGTGACGGAGGCGATGACGCCGACGCGGCCGGGACCGCCGTCGACGAGCCAGCGTTCGGCGGGGGCTGCGCCGCGCTCGTCGGCGCCCTCGGGGGTGAGGTCGAAGCGCGTGGCCAGGCTCGCCAGGATGTCCCCGGCGGTGATCATGCCGTCGCGGCGCCAGCCGTGCTGGGCGTCGAGCGGCATCTGTTCGATGAAGCGCAGTTCGTAGCCGTGGTCGAGGGCCCAGGCCAGCAGGTCGGGCGCCTCGTCGTCGTTGAGGCCGGGCATCAGCACGGTGTTGATCTTCACCGGGGTGAGGCCGGCGGTGCGGGCCGCGGCGAGGCCGTCGAGGACGTCCTGGTGGCGCTTGCGGCGGGTCAGCTTCTGGAAGACGTCCGCACGCAGGGTGTCGAGGGAGACGTTGACCCGGTCCAGGCCCGCGTCCGCGAGGGCCGCCGCGGTGCGCGCGAGACCGATGCCGTTGGTGGTGAGGGAGATCCGCGGGCGCGGGCGCAGGGCGGCGCAGCGGGCGACGACCGAGACCAGGCCGGGGCGCAGCAGGGGCTCGCCGCCGGTGAAGCGGATCTCGGTGACGCCGAGGGAGGTCACGGCGATGCGGACCAGGCGGACGATCTCGTCGTCGGTCAGCAGGTCCGGCTTGGCGAGCCACTGGAGGCCCTCTTCGGGCATGCAGTACGTGCAGCGCAGGTTGCAGCGGTCGGTCAGGGAGACGCGGAGGTCGGTGGCGACGCGACCGTAGGTGTCGATGAGCACGCTGCGCCTCCTGCGGACTGGGCTTGAACGTTCGTTCGCTGTCCGCAGCGTACGTGATGCGTGGGGGCGGTGGTCCGTCCCGGATGCGGAGCGGCAGGGGGGGGGGGGGGGGGGGGGGGGGGGGGGGG
>NZ_JBPQTS010000075.1:0-32733 GCF_051386455.1 Streptomyces sp. URMC 124 | reverse complement strand
GGCGACGGCGAGGGCTTGCTGCCACCCTGCGAGCGCGCGGCCCCGTCCGGGGTGTGTGAGGGGCGGTGTCGGCCCGCTCGGCGGGGCGCGCGTCGCCGGGCCGGGTTGCCGGGCACGGCTCCGTCCGCCGGGGCGGCACGCGTCCGTGCCGGGTCCGAGTACGCGCCCGTCCCGGGTGCGGGAACGCGAACGCCGGACGGCTGGTACAGCCCGTCCGGCGTTCGGTGAGGGGTGGTCGCGTCAGAACAGCCGCAGCTTGTCGTCCTCGATGCCGCGCAGCGCGTCGTAGTCCAGGACGACGCAGCCGATGCCGCGGTCCGTGGCGAGCACGCGGGCCTGGGGCTTGATCTCCTGGGCCGCGAAGACGCCGCGCACGGGCGCCAGGTGCGGGTCGCGGTTGAGGAGCTCCAGATAGCGTGTGAGCTGCTCCACACCATCGATCTCGCCACGCCGCTTGATCTCCACGGCCACCGTCGCGCCGTCGGCGTCGCGGCAGAGGATGTCCACGGGGCCGATCGCCGTGGGGTATTCGCGGCGGATGAGGGTGTAGCCGTCGCCGAGCGTCTCGATGCGGTCCGCGAGGAGCTCCTGAAGGTGTGCTTCCACGCCGTCCTTGATGAGGCCGGGGTCCACGCCGAGCTCGTGGGAGGAGTCGTGCAGGACTTCCTCCATCGTGATGATCAGCTTCTCGCCCGCCTTGTTGACCACGGTCCACACGTCGTCGTCGCCCTCCTTGAGGGTGCACGGCGGGGACATCCAGTTGAGCGGTTTGTAGGCGCGGTCGTCCGCATGGATCGAGACGCTGCCGTCCGCCTTGACGAGGATCAGCCGCGGGGCGGAGGGGAGGTGGGCGGTGAGCCGGCCCGCGTAGTCCACGGAGCAACGGGCGATGACGAGACGCATGGTGCGCAACGCTACTCGACTCCCGCCCCCCGGCGCGATTCGCCCCCGATGGGCCCTTTGGCTGTGGCTGGTTGTCGGTGCGTTCTCCTGGTGCGCCCGCAGTGGCCGAATTACCGTTGAAGCGGGCGGTCGTCGTACGGGCACGGGGCGTCGTCGTCCGCTCGCCCACCCCTGAGACCCCGCTCGCGGGGTCGCGAGAGGAGAACCCATGTCGCTCGACGTCTCACCGGCCCTCCTCGAACAGGCCGAGCGAGGCGAGGTCGATGAAGAGGAATTCGTCGACTGCGTCCGGACCTCCCTGCCGTACGCGTGGGGGATGATCAGCTCCCTGGTGGCCCGGCTCAGGATCGACGGTGGCGAGTTCGCCGACAACCAGACGCCTCCGCCGGACGAGCAGGCCCGTGGCCAGCTGCTGCGCGCCCTGGCGAGTGATGCCATCCGAGGTGCCCTGGAGCGGCACTTCGGAGTGCGTCTGGCGTTCCAGAACTGCCACCGGGTGGCGGTGTTCCCGCTCGCCCCGCAGGCGGACGAGCGCCTGGCCCGTTTCACGTCGATCCGGGGCCAGCTGCTGAACCAGTCGCCGGAGCTGCGGGACTGCTGAGGCGCTGGCGCTGCCGCTCCGCGGGCGGGAGGTGTCGATCAGTGCGGGAGCGGCAGCGGCCCGGGAACGGCCGGTGCGAGGGGGCGGGCCGGAGCCGCCTGCGGCGGATCCGGCAGGGGCGGAGGGAAGGTCAGGAGAGGAGCGGCAGCACTTCGGCGCCGACCCGGCGGACGTTCTCCTCGGTGGCGGCGAGATCGCCCGAGCCCTCGGTCAGCAGGGCGAAGCGCGTGATGCCCGTGCGCTCCGCGGTGGCCGCGAGGCGGTCGGCGCACAGCCGCGGCGGGCCTACGGGATGGAGCTCGCACAGCAGCCGGGTGTACTCCAGCGGATCACGCATCGTGCGCGCGCGGCCGTCGACCGTCACGTACGCCGAGAGGCCTTGGTGCAGCCAGCCCGGCATGGCCTTCGTGAGGGTCTCGGCGGCCTCCTGCCGGCGGTCCGCGACCTGCACGACCCCGGCGGAGACGTGGGCGGCCGCGGCGACCTCCGCGGGCGAACGCCCCGCCTCCAGCGAGTACTTGCGCCACAGGGCCACCATCTCCGCCTTCTCCTCGTCCCCGCTGTGCATCCCGAGCAGCATGGGCAGGCCGTGCCCGGCCGCGAGGCGGACGCTCGACGGCGAGGTGCAGGCCATGAGGACGGGCGGGCCGGAACGATCCTCCAGGTCGTCGGGGCGCGGCACGACGGGCACTTCGCGGAAGCGGAAGCGGGGCCCCGCGGCGCTCACGCGGGGCTCGCGCAGCCACCGCATCAGCAGCGCCAGGGACTCGGGATAACCCTCTTCGTACGCCGCCAGACCGGAGTTGAAGACCTCCAGGTCCACCCAGGGGCCGCCGCGGCCCACCCCGAGGGTGAACCGGCCCTCGGAGGCGAGGTGCAGCATGGCGGCCTGCTCGCCGAGGGCCACGGGGTGGGTGGTGGGCAGCACGCTGACGGCCGTCCCGACCCGGATCCGGCGGGTGCGTCCCAGGGCCAGCGCCGCGAGCGTCACCGCCGAGGGGCAGACCCCGTACGGCATGAAGTGGTGCTCGGCGAACCAGACCGCGTCCAGCCCCGCCTCCTCGGCGGCCACCGCCGTCCGCACCGCTCGGTGCAGGGCTTCCGCATGCCCCTGCCCGGGGAACTGGGCGGCCAGGACGAATGCTCCAACGCGCATCGCTCTTGCTCCTCCTAGCGACCGACGCGGCATCCCCCCACCGGAAATAACGGCTGACACGTGCCATGGGCACGGCTCGGCGTTAAGTTTTCATGATGATCGGGGAAGTGGCGTTGCGGTGCCCGGGGGGACGCCTGCCCACCACGGTGACTCTGGCGCGTAACCTGGTCACGGCCCGTAGCTCCCCAGACCAACCGAGGTGCCCCGTGTCTCCGCGCCGAAACCGCCCGCGAGGCGGCGCAGACAAGCAGTCCGACGCTCCCCGCGGCGAGGGCGGCGACCGCTACGGCCTGGAGCGCACCGAGGACTGGCAGGGCGAGGAGTGGGCGGTGCGCACGATCGGCGGCGGCGCGGCCACCAAGCACTACCGCTGCCCCGGCTGCGACCAGGAGATCCCGCCGGGCGTGCCGCACTTGGTGGCCTGGCCGCAGTACGGGGCCGGCGTCGACGACCGGCGGCACTGGCACAAGTCCTGCTGGAACGCGAGGGACCGCCGGAGCACGCGGCTCCAGCGGTCCCGTAATGCCCCTCGTTACTGAGGGTTTGAGCGCACTGTCCCGTCACGCGTCGCGCTTGAGCAGCGAGGCGTAGGCGCCGCCGAGCGCGACGGCCGCGATGATCGCCATGATCCACAGCGGGTCCCAGCCGCTGAGGCTGGTGCCGGAGTCCTCGCCCGAGGCGCCGTAGAAGACCGACAGCTGCATCGGGATCGAGTACTCGAAGAGCGCCTTGCGCAGGTCCGACAGGCTCTCCGTGAACATGAACATCGCCACGACCAGCGGCAGCAGCACCACGCCCAGCATCACCGTGATCGCACCCGCGGAGTGGCGCAGCAGCGTGCCCATGGCGAGGGAGATCAGCCCGAGCAGGCCGACGAAGAGGCTGGTGCCGACCGTCGCCCGGAGCCACTCGCCGCCGGTGGAGGCGAACTCGGCCTGGTCCTCCAGCAGGGCGACGTCGATGATCCCGACCAGCGCCGTGCAGGCCAGGGTGATCACGAAGGTCAGGGCGAAGAAGACGACCGACTTCGCCGTGAGCACCCGGGCCCGGTCGGGGCAGGCCGTCAGCGTCGTGCGGATCATGCCCGTGCCGTACTCGGAGGACATCGTCAGCACGCCGAGGGTGAGCACGCAGATCATGCCGAGCATCACGCTGAAGAAGCCGGCCGCCAGGGCGTTCGTGCCGCTCATGGAGCTGTCGGCGGCGTTGACGGCGGCGGCGATCAGCAGCCCGATGCCGACGATGATGCCCACCATGACGCTCAGCGTCCAGATCGTGGAGCGCACCGAGCGGATCTTGGTCCACTCGGCCGCGACGGCGTCCATGAGGGTCGCCTTGCGCACCGGGATCGGCGACACGTAGCCGGAGACGCCGCCCGCGGGCGCGGTGCCGGGCCAGTAGCCGGGGGCGGCGTGCGGCGGGGCCTGGGGCGGCTGCGCGGCGACGGCCGGGCCCTGCGCGTACGGGTTGGGCTGCTCGCCCGGGAGCACCGGGTAGGGGTTGCCCTGCGGCGGGGCCCAGCCCTGCGGCGGGGCGCCGGGGTGGCCGTAGCCGGGTCCCGGGGGCGGCGGGGCGAGCGCGGCGAGCTGGTCGGCCGTCGAGCGGTAGTCGACGGCGCCCTGCGTCATCCGCATGTACGCCTCCTCCAGCGAGGCCTGGTGCGGCGAGAGCTCCCACAGGCGGACGTCCGCCTCGTGGGCGATGTCGCTGATCCGCGGCAGCGGCAGACCGGTGACGCGCAGGCCGCCGTCCGGCTCGGGCAGCACCTGGCCGCCGGCCTCGACGAGGGCGGCCGTGAGCTTCTCCCGGCCCGCCGGCTCCGTCTCCGGGGTGCGGACGCGCGCGAAGTCCGCGGAGTTCGCGGATATGAAGTCCTTGACGCTCATGTCGGCCATGAGCTGGCCGCGCCCGATCACGATCAGGTGATCGGCGGTCAGCGCCATCTCGCTCATCAGGTGCGAGGAGACGAAGACCGTCCGGCCCTCGGCCGCGAGCTGCTTCATCAGATTGCGGACCCAGAGGATGCCCTCGGGGTCGAGGCCGTTGACCGGCTCGTCGAAGAGCAGCACCTGCGGGTCGCCGAGCAGCGCGGCGGCGATGCCGAGGCGCTGGCCCATGCCGAGCGAGAAGCCCTTGGAGCGCCGCTTGGCGACGTCCTGCAGGCCGACGACGCCGAGGACCTCGTCCACCCGGCGGGCCGGGATGCCGCCGAGCTGCGCGAGCGAGAGCAGGTGCATGCGGGCGCTGCGCCCGCCGTGCACGGCCTTCGCGTCGAGCAGCGCGCCGACCTGGCGCGGAGCGTTGGGGAGGCTGCGGAAGGGGTGGCCGCCGATCGTGACGTGGCCGGACGTGGGCTGGTCCAGTCCCAGGATCATGCGCATGGTCGTCGACTTGCCGGATCCGTTCGGACCCAGGAAGCCGGTGACGGCCCCGGGCCGCACCTGGAACGACAGATTGTGTACGGCCGTCTTGGCGCCGTAGCGCTTCGTCAGACCGACTGCCTCGATCATTCTCCGCCCCTCGCGAGCTCTTTTGGGCGTAAGGCCCCGTAAGGGTTAGGAGCATAACGAGGAGCTGACGGTTCCCGTTACCTGCGATTCAGCGGCCGGGGGCAGGCCCGCGGGGAGCACCCAGCCCTCCCGGCGGAAGACCGCCCGCCCCTCGGTCCGCACCGCCTCGTCCGCCCGCGCCCTGGTGACCCAGTCCTGCGGCTCCGGCCCGAGCAGCTCGCGCAGGGCCCGCGAGGCGGCCAGCAGCGCGCTCAGCAGGCGGCCCTGGTCGCCGCCCCCGGCGCGGGGCCCGCCGCCGGCCGGGTCGGCCAGGACGCCGTGCCGGCTCACGTAGAGGTGCGCGGCGCCGAGCCGGTGTCCCGAGGGCAGCGCCATCGGGAAGTCCGCGCCCGGCACCCGCACCCGCCGGTAGTGGATTTCGGTCGCGTCGACGACGGCCAGCTGCGCGTCGTCCAGCCAGCCGGCCACGAGCGTGCGCCGGGCCGCGGGGTCCGCGTAGGGGGCCGCGGCCACGTAGCCGTGCCGGCCGATGTGCGCGGAGCACCCCACACCGATGCCGTGCACCTCCACGGGCACCATCGGCACCGTGGCTCCCGGGCCGCCCCGGGCGAGCTTGTGGTGCAGCTGGGCGGGGGAGGCGTTGGACCCGACGGCGAGCACGGGGTGGCGGGACCCGACGCGCGCGGCGCGCATCCGGTCGAGGAAGCGGTCCAGGCCCGGCTCGTCCCCGTCCCGTTCCATCCCCGTCACCACCCGCCACTCGCCCGGCGGCCCCGGCGCGGGCCGCAGCGGCAGCAGCTCGCCGCCCGTCAGCAGCGCCGGCTCCTCGACGGGCCGCCCGGGATACGTCAGCGGCAGCTCGGCGGGCGCGCCGTCGAGCCCCAGTGCCCTCAGACTGCGGTCGGCCACGGAAGCTCCTCGTGGGCAGGACGTGGTGGTGGCGACGCCGCGCGGCGGCAGGGGGCCCGGTGGACGCCACCGGGTCCGGGGCGCCTTGCGGGGCCCGCCGCGCGGCGCTACGCGTCGCGCCGTTTCAGAACCACGTACCCGCCGGCCAGTGCCGCGGCCACCCACAGCAGCATGATCGAGAAGCCGCCCCACGGCCCGTAGGGGGCGTCGTCGGCCACCGACACCACCTGCATGACCTTGTGGCCGGCCTGGTCGGGCAGGTATTGCCCGACCTTCTTCGTCGCCTCCACCGCGCCCAGAATGCTGGAGATGATGAAGAAGAACGGCATCAGAATGCCCAGCGAGAGCATGGGGCTGCGCAGCATCGCCGCGATCCCCATCGAGAACACCGCGATCAGCGTCATATAGAGGCCGCCGCCGATCACCGCCCGCAGGACTCCCGGATCGCCGATCGACGTCCGGTGACCGCCGAGCATCGACTGGCCGACGAAGAAGGAGACAAAGCTGGTCAGCATGGCAATGACGAACGCGATCAGCGTGGCGACGGCGATCTTGCTGAAGAGGAACGTGCCGCGCTGCGGAACCGCCGCCAGCGAAGTGCGGATCATTCCGGTGCTGTATTCATTGGACACCACCAGCACCCCGAACACGATCATGGCGAGCTGACCGAGTCCCATTCCCGCGAAACTCGTAAAGGTCGGGTCGAAATTCACCCGCTCCTGCACCGGCATCCGCTCGAAGTTACTGCGGGAGAAGGCGCTGATCAGCGCGCCGAGCGCGACGGTGACCACGAGTGCGAGACCGAGCGTCCACACCGTGGAACGGACCGATTTGATCTTCGTCCATTCCGATTGCAGGACCTGCCCCACCACCGCCATCGTCAGGCCCCCTTCTTCCGCCAGTCGGCTCCCCACCCGCCGCCGGGCGCCGCCGCACCGTCACCCGGCGGAGCGCCCGCGCCCGTGGCCGGCGCGCTGTGCGCGTGGTACTCCACCGACTCGGCGGTCAGCTGCATGAAGGCCTCCTCCAGGGACGCCCGCTGGGGGCTCAGCTCGTGCAGGACGAGGTGGTGGCGCGCGGCGAGCTCGCCCAGCCGGGCCGCCTCCGTGCCGTCGACCTCCAGATGGCCGTCCTGCGTGGTCACCGCCGTGATCCCGGCACCGGCCAGCACGTCCAGCAGCCGCTCGGTCTCGGGGGAGCGCAGGCGCACGTACGACCGCGAGTTGCGGGCGATGAAGTCCGCCATCGAGGTGTCGGCGAGCAGCCGCCCCTGCCCGATGACGATCAGGTGATCGGCGGTCAGCGCCATCTCGCTCATCAGGTGCGAGGAGACGAAGACCGTACGCCCCTGGGAGGCGAGGTTCTTCATCAGATTGCGGATCCAGTGGATGCCCTCGGGGTCCAGCCCGTTGACGGGTTCGTCGAACATCAGGATCTGCGGGTCGCCCAGCAGCGCGCCCGCGATGCCCAGGCGCTGGCCCATGCCGAGCGAGAAGCCCTTGGAGCGCTTTCCGGCCACCGAGGACAGGCCCACCGTGTCCAGAACCTCGCGGACGCGGGAGCGGGCGATGCCGTTGCTCTGCGCCAGGCACAGCAGGTGGTTGTAGGCGCTGCGACCACCGTGCACGGCCTTGGCGTCCAGCAGGGCGCCGACGGTCCGCAGCGGGTCCTTCAGCTGCCGGTAGTGCTGCCCGTCGATGAGGACGGTGCCGGCGGTGGGGCTGTCCAGGTCGAGCATCATCCGCATGGTCGTGGACTTGCCCGCGCCGTTGGGCCCCAGGAAGCCGGTGACGATCCCGGGGCGGACGGTGCAGGTGAGGCCGTCGACGGCGAGCTTGTCGCCGTAGCGCTTGGTCAGGCCCTGCAGCTCGATCATTCAGCCACGGTAAGGGGGGTCCGCACGCCCCGCCAGCGGTAGCGGCCCGTCCGGGAGGCGGGCCGGGGCAGGGGCCGGGGCGCGGGTCGCGGAGGCCGGGAGGGCGACCGCTGCCCCGCGCGCCCGCACACGCGGCGCACGGGGCAGGACGGATGTCCCGGAGGTCAGCGGCCCGGTGCTCAGCGGCTCTGCTGGGCGGGGACGCCGCGGGAGATCGGCTCGTCGTCCCCGGGGACGCCGGCCGCGGCGACGGCGGCGCCGGTCAGCGTGGCCAGCATCTCGCGGACGTTGGTCAGCTGGGCGTTGATGCTGTCGCGGCGGTTGGTGAGCGCCGCGAGCTCGCGCTCGGACTCGCTGCGGATGCGGTCCGCCTTGGCGTTGGCGTCGGCCACGATGTCCTCGGCCTGGCGCTGGGCGGTCTCCACCGTCTGGCGGGCGCGGCGCTCGGCGTCCGTGCGCAGCTTCTCCGCCTCCAGGCGCAGCTGCTCGGCGCGGTGCTCGATCTCCGCCAGCCGCTTCTCCGCCTTGGCCTGACGGGAGGCCAGGTCGCGCTCGGACTGCTCGCGCCGCTTGGCCAGGTTGGTCTCGAAGTCGGCCGCGGCCTGGGCCGCCTTGGCACGGGTCTCCTCGAAGAGGGCGTCCGCCTCCTCGCGCTTGGACTGGGCGTCCTTCTGCGCCTCGGCCCGCAGCTGGGCGGAGTCGCCCTTGGCCTTCTCGACGATGCGCGCGCCCTCGTCCTCCGCCTTCGCCTTGCGGTCGGCGGCGAACGACTCGGCGTCGTTGCGCACCTGCTGGGCGGCGGACTCGGCAAGCTCGCGGTGCTGCTCGGCGGCGCGCCGGGCCTCCTCACGCAGATCCTTGGCCTCTTCCTCGGCCAGCCGCAGGATCTTCTCGACCCTCGCCCCCAGACCCGCATAGGACGGCTCGGCGTCATTGACCTGGGCCTGAGCATTCTGCGTCTCGAGGTGCAGCTCCTCGATGCGCTTTTCCAGAGAGGTGATGCGTGCCAGTGCGCTGTCTCGGTCGGCGACGAGCTTGGTAATGCGGTCGTCCACCTGGCCGCGGTCGTATCCACGCCGCACAAGCTCGAAGCCGAAGGGGGAGGAAGTGTCACTCATGGGGTTCCTGTCATAAGAGACCGGTGAGGTGATAGAGGGAATCCTAGGGGTGCGAGCGGCGTGTCATCAGGTGAATGGTTGGCAGATCTGGAGAATGTCCCCCCGTTTGAGTGGCTACTTCTGTGACTGCTTGCCACCCGAACGAGTAGCACCGGCACCGGCCGCTGCCTTCACCCCGCCATCCTTGGCGCTTCCGGCCCCCGGGGCCTCAAAAGATTCCAACGCCTCCAACACGTCCTGGACACGGGAAATCTCCGCCTGAATGTCCTCGCGGCGGCGCACCAGGACCTCCAACTCCCGCTTTCCCTCCTCGACAAGGCGCTTCGCCTCCTCCGCACCCTCGGTGCGCAGGCGCTCCGACTCCCGTACGGCGGCCGCCTTCTTCTGCTCGGCCTCCTTGAGCAGCCCCTCCGCCTTCTTCACCGCGGCGATGCGGACCTTGCTGGCCTCGCTGCTGGCGTCGGACAGCAGCTTCTTCGCCTTCTCCTCGGCCTCCTCGAGCTGCTCGGTCGCGGCCGCGACGAGCTTGTCGCAGCGCTCGCCCGCCGACTGCATCGCCTCGGCGGCCTCGCGGCGCGCCCGGCCGTGCAGCTCCTCGACCTCGCCCTCGACGCGCGAGCGCAGCTCGTCGGCGCGCTCCCTTATCGCGGTGGCGTCCCCGCGCGCCTCGGCGAGCAGCGTGTCCGCGTCCGTACGCGCCTGCTCCACCAGGGCATTGCCCTCGCCGGTGGCCTCGGCGACGATCCGCTCGGCCTCGCGGCGGGCCACGCCCACCATCGTGTCGGCCTGCTCCTCGGCGGCCGCGGCCGTGGCCAGCGCCTCCTCCTGCGCCTTGGCGATCAGGGCGTCCGCCTGCTCGCCCGCGTCCGCGAGCTTCTTGGCGGCGGCATCCCGGGCGTCGTCGACGGTCTGCTCGCCCTCGGCACGGGCCTCCGCGCGCAGGCGCTCCGCCTCCTGGACGGCGTCGGCCTTGATGCGCGCGGAGTCCGCGCGCGTGCTGTTGGCGTTCTCCTGCGCGGCGGCCAGGGCCTCGGCGGCCTCCAGGGCCATCCGCTCGGCCTCCGCGGTCGCCTCGGCGACGAGGGTGTCCGCCTGCTCGGCGGCCTCCGTGCGGCGGGCGTTCGCCGCCTCCCGGGCCTCGTCGAGGACCCGGGCGGCGTCGCTGCGCAGCCGCTCGGACTCGGCGTCCGCCTCGGCGAGCGCGCGCTCGGCCTGACCCGCTGCCTCCGCACGGACGGCCTCGGCGGCCTCCCGCGCCTCCTCACTCGTCCGGGCGGCGTCGCGGCGCGCGGTCTCCACCGTCTCGACGGCCTCGGCCCGCAGCTTCTCCGCCTCGGCCGTGGCCTCGGCGATCAGCTCGTCGGCCTGCGCGGCCGCCTCCGTACGGTGCCGGCCCGCGGCCTCGCGGGCCTCGTCGACGATGCGGTCGGCCTCGGCCTGCGCCCCGGAGGTGAGCTCCTCGGCCTCGCGGACGATCCGCTCGGCCTCGGCGTGGCCCTCCGAGCGCATCCGGTTCGCGTCCTCGCGGGCCTCGGCGCGCGCCCGCGCCGCGTCCTGCTCGGCCGACGCCAGGGCGTCGGAGGCGTCGGTGCGCATCTGCTTGGACCGGGCGGACGCCTCCGCCACCGTGCGCTCCGCGTCGGCCTTCGCCTTGGCCAGGAGCGCCTCGGCGGCCTCCTCGGCCTCGCTGCGGCGCGTCTCGGCGTCCTTACGGGCCTCCGCGACCGTCCGCTCGGCCTCGGCGCGCAGCTTCGCGGCCTCCTCGGCCGCCTCCGCCTGCTGCGCTTCGGCGGACTCGCGGGCCTCCTCCAGGACGGACGTGGCCTCGGCGACCAGCCGCTCGGCCTCCGACGTGGCCTCCGCCATCAGCGCGTCGGCCTGCTCGGCGGCCTCCGAGCGGCGCGCCGCGGCCGCGGCCCGCGCCTCGTCGGCCGTGGCCGCGGCGTCCTGCTGCGCCTTCTCGACCGTCTCCTCGGCCTCCGCGATCAGCTTCTCCGCCTCGGCCATCGCCTCGGAGAGCAGCTCGTCGGCCTGCACGCCCGCCTCGGCGAGCTTGGCGTGGGCGCTGTCGGTGGCCTCCTCCAGCGTGCGGGCGGCCTCGGCCTCCAGCCGCTGCCCCTCCGTGATCGCCTCGGCGACCTTCCGCTCGGCGAGCGCCTCGGCGGCCTCCGCGGCGGACTGCGCCTCGGCACGGATGCGGGCCGCGTCCTCGCCGGCGCGCTCGCGCTCGGCGTACGCGTCGGTGCGGACCCGGTCGGCCTCCTCCTGAGCCTCGGTGAGCGTGCGCTCGGCGTTGTGCTCGGCGGCCGAGCGCAGCCCGGCGATCTCCTCCTCGGCCTGCTCGTGCAGCCCGGCGACCGCGTCCCGCACCTGCTGGGCCGTCGCCTCCGCGGCGGAGACCAGCTCGGCGGCGCGCGCCTCGGCCTCCTCGACCAGGCGCCGGGCCTCCTCCTGCGCCTCCGCGACCCGCTTGCGCGCCGACGCCAGCAGCTCCTCGCTCTGCTCGCGCGCCGCCTCGCGCTCGGCCTGCGCCTCCGTACGGGCGTCGCCGAGCAGCTCCTCGGCCTCGCGCCGGCGGCGGGCGGCCTCCTCCTGGGCGGCCGCGAGCGCCTCGGCGGCCTCGGCGGCCGTGCGCTCGGCCGCGGCGTTCGCCTCGGCCCGCACCCGGTCGGCGGTCTCCTGCGCCTCGCTGCGCAGCCGCTCCGCCTCCGCATTGGCCTCCGCACGCAGACGCGCGCCGGCCGACTCGCCCTCGCTGCGGGCGGCGGCGGCCTCCTCGGCGGCCTCGGCGCGCAGCCGCTCCGCCTCGGTCTCGGCCTGCGCCTGCAGCGTGCGCACCCGCTCCGCGGTCTCCGCGCGCTGCCGCTCGGTCTCCTCGGCGGCCTCGCGGCGCAGCCGCTCCGCCTCCGTACGGGCGTCGCGCAGCGCCTCCTCGGCGGCCTCCACCCGCTGCTCGGCCTCGTCGTGCAGCCGCGTCAGCTCCGCGTCGGCCTCGGCCCGGCGGGCCTCCGCCGCCTTCTCGGCCTCCTCGCGCAGCTTGCGCGCGGCCTCCTCGGCCTCGCTGCGGGTGCGCTCGGCGTGGTCCTCGGCCTCCTCGGCCATCTCCTCGGCCTCGGTGCGCGCCCGCTCCAGGGCCTCCTCGGCCTGCTTGCGCAGGGACGCGGCCCGCTCGGCGGCCTCCGAGCGGACCCGCTCGCTCTCGGCCGTGGCGCCGCTGCGCGTCTCCTCCGCATCGGCCTTGGCCTTGGCCAGCAGCTCCTCGGCGGTCCCGGCCGCCTCCTCGATCTGCTGCAGCGCCTCGCGCCGGGCCTCGCTGCGGATGCGCTCGCCCTCGGCGACGGCGTCGGCCCGCAGCTGCTCGGCCTCGCCGCGCAGCCGCCGCGCCTCCTCCTGGAGCTCGACGGTCTTGGCGCGGTACTCCTTGGTGTCGTCCTTCGCCGCGCCCTTGAGCTGCTCGGCGGTGTCCGCGGCCTGCGCGCGCAGCCGCTCGGCCTCGGCCTCGGCCTCCTTGCGGATCCGCTCCGCCTCGGCGGCCGCCGCCTTCGTGGTGGCGCGGGCGTCCTCGGAGGCCTTGGACAGGACCTCCTCGGCCGTGCGGGCCGCCTTGGACAGGGCCGCCGCGGAGTCCTCCGCGGCGGCGCTGCGGGCCTTCTCGGCGGCCTCGGCGACGAGCCGCTCGGCCTTTGCCGCTGCGTCCGCGCGCAGCTGCTCGGCCTCGGCCTTCAGCGCCTCGGCGTCCTTCGTGGCCTCGCTGACCAGCCGGGCGACCTCGGCCCGGGCGGTACGGGTGCGCTGCTCGTTCTCCGACTCGGCACCGGCCAGGCGGCGCTCGGCGCTCTCCCGCGCCTCGGTGACCAGCTTCTCGGCCTCGGCGCGCGCCTCGCGCAGCGAAGCGTCGGCCTCCTGCAGACGGGCCTCGGCGGTACGGGTGAGCTCGGCCGCGGCCGTACGGGCCTGGTCGCTCTCCGTGCCCGCGGCCGCACGCAGCCGCTCGGCGTGGTCGGTGGCCTCCTGCGCCTGCGCGGACGCGGCGGCCAGCAGCCGCTCGGCGTCGGTGCGGGCGCGGCGCAGCAGGGCCTCGGCCTCGGCGCGCGCCTCGTCGGCCGCGGAGCTGAGGCGGGCGCGGGCCTGCTCGGCCAGGCGCTGGGCCTCCGCGCGGGCCGTGGCCAGCGCCTGCTCGGCCTCCGCCCGGGACTCCTCCAGCAGCCGCCGGGCCTGGGACTCCGTGCGCGCACGCAGCTGCTCGGCCCAGGCCACGTTCTCGTTGACGTGCGACTCGACGGTCTGGCGGCGCTCGTTGAGCTCTTCGTCCAGGCGCTGGCGGCGCGCGACCGCCTCCGCGTGGAGCTCGGCCTCCATCCGGGCCTGGCGCTCGGCCTGCTCCTGCAGCAGACGCTGCGTCTGCGCCCGGGCCTCGCGCAGCTCGCGCTCGGCGTCGGTGCGCATCTGATCCGCCTGAATCTGGGCATTGCGGAGCAACTGCTCCGCCTGGTAACCCATGTCGGCGGTGTCGTACGCCGGGCGGTGGGCGAGATTGCGGCGCGCCTCGTGGAGCTTGGCGCGCAGCACCTCGACCTGGTAGCCGAGGTCGTCGGCGTGCTGGACCGCCTTCTCCCGCTCCTTCTTCAGCCGCTCCATCTCGGCTTCGAATTGCGAGAGGTGGTCGTCAGCCTCGTAGCGGTCGTTGCCCCGCACTGCGCGGTCCCATCCGTCCCCTGGTCGCCTTGGCGGCCGGCCCGTTCCCGCGTGTATCGGTTGGAATCCGGAGCCCGCCCTTCCGAAGAAATGGTGTCAGATCATCGGTACAGCCCGGTCCGGGCCCCCACCCCCAGGACCCCGGCCGAACCCGCACTCTACCGGCCGGGGGAGGTGAGGGTCAGTGCTCCCGGTCCGCCGGGGGTGCCGAGGTGACCAGTTCCGTCAGCACGCCGTGGCAGTCCTTGGGGTGCAGGAAGGTGATCCGCGAGCCCATCGAACCGCGCCGCGGCTCGTCGTAGAGCACCCGGACGCCCTTGCCGCGGACGTCCTGCGCGTCCCCGTCGACGTCCGCCGTGCCGAAGGCGATGTGGTGCACGCCCTCGCCGTTCTTCGCGAGCCACTTGCCGACCGCGGAGTCCTCCCGCGTCGGCTCCAGCAGCTGCAGGTAGGAGGCCCCGCCGTCGGACGTCTCGTTGATTTTGAGCATGGCCTCGCGGACGCCCTGCTCCTCGTTGACCTCGGTGTGGAACACCTCGAAGCCGTACGTGGCACGGTAGAACTCGACAGTCCGGTCGAGGTCGAAGCAGGCGATCCCGATGTGGTCGATACGCGTCAGCATGGCACCAGTGCACCGCCGCACGGCGTGGTCACGCAACGTGTACGTAACGTGCTTGCGATCACACCCGCTGCCCGGTGACCCCGCGGGTACCGCTCAGTACATTGACGGAAACCCTCGTTAACCTCCGCTCGAAGTCGACTCGAAGGGGCCGCGCCTCATGTCTGGTACGAACGGTTCGACCAGCACCACTTCCGTGATCGTCGCGGGCGCCCGTACGCCCATGGGCAAGCTGCTCGGCTCCCTGCGCAGCTTCTCCGCGGCCGAGCTGGGCGGCTTCGCCATCAAGGCCGCCCTGGACCGGGCCGGCATCGGCGGCGACCAGGTGCAGTACGTGATCATGGGTCAGGTGCTGCAGGCCGGCGCGGGCCAGATCCCGGCCCGCCAGGCGGCCGTCAAGGGCGGCATCCCCATGCACGTCCCCGCCCTCACCATCAACAAGGTCTGCCTCTCCGGCCTCGACGCCATCGCCCTGGCCGACCAGCTCATCCGCGCGGGCGAGTTCGACATCGTGGTGGCCGGCGGCCAGGAGTCCATGACCAACGCCCCGCACCTGCTGCCCAAGTCCCGCGAGGGCTACAAGTACGGCGCGATCGAGATGCTCGACTCGATGGACCACGACGGCCTCACCGACTCCTTCGAGTCCATCGCCATGGGCGCCTCCACCGAGAACCACAACACGCGCCTCGGCATCGGCCGCGCCGCCCAGGACGAGATCGGCGCCCGCTCCCACCAGCGCGCCGCCGCCGCCCAGAAGAACGGCATCTTCGAGGCCGAGATCACCCCCGTCGAGGTCCCGCAGCGCAAGGGCGACCCGGTCGTCTTCGCCCACGACGAGGGCGTCCGCGGCGACACCACCGTCGAGGTCCTCGGCAGGCTGCGCCCGTCCTTCCGCAAGGACGGCACGATCACCGCCGGCACCTCCTCGCAGATCTCCGACGGCGCCGCCGCCGTCGTCGTGATGAGCAAGGCCAAGGCCGAGGAGCTGGGCCTTGAGTGGATCGCCGAGATCGGTGCCCACGGCAACGTCGCCGGCCCCGACAACTCCCTGCACTCCCAGCCCTCGAACGCCATCAAGCACGCGCTGGGCCGCGAGGGCCTGACCGTCGAGGACCTCGACCTCATCGAGATCAACGAGGCGTTCGCCGCCGTCCTCGTGCAGTCAATCAAGGACCTCGGGGTGTCCCCGGAAAAGGTGAACGTCAACGGTGGCGCCATCGCACTCGGCCACCCGATCGGCATGTCCGGCGCCCGCACCGTCCTCCACCTCGCGCTGGAGCTCAAGCGGCGCGGCGGCGGCGTCGGCGCGGCGGCCCTGTGCGGCGGCGGCGGCCAGGGCGACGCCCTGATCATCCGGGTTCCCGGCAAGTAACCGCCGCGCCGGAGAGTCCTTTACGAGAACGGAGCCGTGATGGTGGACGTCCCCGCCCTGGTGGAGCAGGCCCGCGAGGGCAGGCCGCGCGCCGTGGCCCGGCTGATCTCCCTGGTGGAGGGGGCGTCCCCGCAGCTGCGCGACGTCATGGCCGCCCTGGCGCCGCTGACCGGCGGCGCGTACGTCGTGGGTCTGACGGGCTCGCCCGGTGTCGGCAAGTCGACCTCCACGTCGGCGCTGGTCAGCGCCTACCGGCGGACGGGCAGGCGGGTCGGGGTGCTGGCCGTCGACCCGTCCTCGCCGTTCTCGGGTGGCGCCCTGCTCGGCGACCGCGTACGGATGTCCGACCACGCCTCCGATCCGGGGGTGTACATCCGTTCCATGGCCACGCGCGGTCACCTCGGCGGTCTGGCCTGGGCCGCCCCGCAGGCCATCCGCGTCCTGGACGCGGCCGGGTGCGACGTGATCCTCGTCGAGACGGTCGGCGTCGGCCAGTCCGAGGTGGAGATCGCCTCCCAGGCCGACACGAGCGTGGTGCTCCTCGCCCCGGGGATGGGCGACGGCATCCAGGCCGCCAAGGCGGGCATCCTGGAGATCGGCGACGTCTACGTCGTCAACAAGGCCGACCGCGACGGCGCCGACGCCACCGCCCGCGAGCTCAACCACATGCTCGGGCTGGGCGAGGCGAGGCGGCCGGGCGACTGGCGGCCCCCGATCGTCAAGACGGTCGCCGCGCGCGGCGAGGGCACGGACGAGCTGGTCGAGGCCCTGGAGAAGCACCGGGCCTGGATGGAGGAGCGGGGCGTGCTGACGGAGCGCCGCACGGCCCGGGCCGCCCGCGAGGTCGAGACCATCGCCGTTACGGCCCTGCGCGAACGCATCGCCGACCTGCACGGCGACCGCCGCCTGACCGCCCTCGCGGAGCGCATCGTGAGCGGATCGCTGGACCCGTACGCCGCCGCGGACGAGCTGGTTGCGGGCCTGACGGAACAGGCGTAGCGGAGCACGGATCCGGGCGCACGGCCTCGCACCCGTGCGCCGTCATGGAACGCTCATACGGATCTTCGAACCGGATCTTGGTCGGGGGACGTCTTCACGGACGTCCCCCGTTTCCGTCGAGAGCGATCGGCCCTTGAGTACGAACCGGCACAAGCTGCGTCCCCGCCGCCGCAGGAGCACAGAGGAGTCGGCGACCCGCAAGCGCTTCATCGACTACCCCCGTCAGGGGAAACGCGGCGTGCGTCGCTGGCTGCCCTCGTGGCGGCTGGTGGGAGGAACCTTCCTGCTCGGCCTGGGCGGCGTGACCGGGCTGTTCGCGTGCGTGTACGCGAGCGTCGACATCCCCGACGAGAACGCCGCCGCCCGCCAGGAGGCCAACACCTATTACTGGTCGGACGGTTCGCGCCTGGCGAGCGTCGGCGAGGTCAACCGCACCATCGTCCGGCTGTCGGACGTACCGCAGTCCACGCAGAACGCGGTGATCGCCGCCGAGAACGAAAGTTTCTACCGCGACCGCGGAGTCTCCTTCAAGGGCCTCCTGCGGGCCTTCGCCAGCACGGCGGGCGGCGAGGAGACGCAGGGCGGCTCCACCATCACCCAGCAGTACGTGAAGAACACCTACCTCTCGCAGGAGCAGACCGCCACCCGCAAGGTCAAGGAGTTCGTCATCTCGCTGAAGGTGGACCGGACCAAGAGCAAGCAGGAGGTCCTGCAGGGCTACCTCAACACCAGCTGGTTCGGGCGCGGGGCGTACGGGATCGAGGCCGCCGCCCAGGCGTACTACGGCGTCCCCGCGAAGAAGCTCGACCCGAGCCAAGGCGCCATGCTCGCCGCCCTGTTGAAGGGCGCCGAGCTCTACGACCCCTCGGTGAGCCGGAGCAACCACGAGCGGGCGGAGGACCGCTGGAAGTGGATCCTGGACCGGGAGGTGAAGACGGGCCGGATGTCCCGCGCGGAGCGGGAGACGTACCGCACCTTCCCCGAGCCCCGCGGGAAGTCCGTGTCCACCGGGCTCGGCGGCCAGGCCGGCTATCTGGTCGACGTCGCCAACAAGGACATCAAGCAGCGGGCCATGCTCACCGAGAAGGACCTCGCCCACGGCGGCTACCGGATCCACACCACCTTCGACAAGAGCCGCATGCAGCAGCTGAAGAAGGCGGTCGACGGCGTCCTCGCCCAGGACGTCGACCCGCGGAAACGGCCGGATTCCGATACGGACGTCGAGGTCGGCGCCGCCTCCGTGCGGCCCTCGGACGGCGCCGTCCTCGCGCTCTACGGCGGCCCCGACGCCACGAAGCACTTCGCCAACAACGCCGACACCTCGGGCGTCCCGGCGGGATCGGCCTTCAAGCCCTTCGTCCTCGCCGCCGCCCTGCAGGACGGCGTGGACCCCGGCAGCTACTACGACGACAACGGCAAGCTGCAGCAGGCGGAGGACTCCGGTCCGGACGAGAACCACCCCACCCTGCGCCGGGCGCTGACGAGCGGCGGCAACGCGACGTACGCGCGCCTGGGGCAGCAGGTGGGCCTGAAGAAGGTGCGGGACACGGCCGTGCGGGCCGGCCTGCTCAAGAGCAGCATGGCCGGGCTGGACGAGGGCTTTCCCGTCGGCACGTCCACGCCGAGCGCGATCCGCATGGCGGCGGCGTACGGCACCTTCGCCAACCAGGGCCTGCAGAACGACCCTTACTCCGTCACCAAGGTCGTCAAGGACGGCGCGTCGGTGGGCGGCTTCGAGAGCCGGGCCACGGCGCGGCGGGCGCTGGAGAAGGACGTCGCGGACGAGGTGGCGAGCGCCCTGCGCGACCCGGACGGGGGCTCCTGGTCGGCGGGGCGGACCGGCGACCAGGACCGCCTGAAGTCGGCCTGGTTCACCGGCTGGTCCGGGAACCAGGCCACGGCCGTGACGGTGTTCCGTACGAAGCCGGAGGGCGGCCCGCTCCTGCCGCTGGCGGAGCTGGGCGGCGAGGAGGGGCAGCGGGGCAACGCCCTCCCGGCCCGCATCTGGGCGGACTACACGGGCACGGCCCGCCCCTGAGCCCGGGCGCGGCCGCCGGGCGTCAGGTGCGGCCGCGCAGGGAGCGCAGGTGCTGGGCGACCGGGGCCAGGGAGCCGTAAAGGGCCTTGAGGTCCGCCTCGCCCAGCAGGTCGATGAAGTGCTCGCGCACGGAGGCGACGTGGTGCGGGGCGACCTGCCGCATGGTGTCCCAGCCGTGCTCGGTGAGGACGGCGTACAGGCCCCGGCGGTCCGACTCGCAGTTCTCGCGCCGGACCAGGCCCGCGTTCTCCATGCGGGTGATCTGGTGGGAGAGGCGGCTCTTCGACTGCAGGGTGGCGGTCGCGAGGTCGCTCATCCGCATGCGGTGGTCCTCGGACTCCGAGAGGTTGACCAGGATCTCGTAGTCGTTGTTGGTGAGGCCGAACGGCTGCAGGTCCCGCTCGAGCTGGTGCATCAGCAGGCGGCTGACGTCCAGGTGGGCGCGCCAGGCGCGCTGTTCCTCTTCGCTGAGCCAGCGGGTGCCGTTCTCGGTGTCCATAGACATAGAGGAATTCTACCTAAGAAAGTTGAAAGATTAACCAGTTGTGTGCGGAGCGTGAGGTCACACGTTCGACGTCACACTCCGCAGAGTACCGCTCACAGCCCGAAGCGGCGCTGGAGGTCTCCGAGCTGGCCCGGCATCCGGGGCGTGGTTGGCTGATTCGAGGGGGTTGCGTGGGGGACCCCTTCCTGCTGCGGCGTCTCGCCGGTCGGAATGCCGGCCATCAGCTGCTCCGTGGACTGCAGCAGCACCGTACCGGCGCCGACGAACTCGAACTGGTGCTCCTCGCCCGAGGTGCCGCCGAGACCCGTGAGGGCGCGCACACCGCCGAGCACCCCCCGCAGGTACTGGTGGTCGTAGTGGTGGCAGGGGGAGGGGCAGTCCGCCCAGCCGACGAGGGCCTGCGGGTCCACCCGGATGGGTGGCTCCACGAAGACCACCGGGCCGTTGGAGGCGGCCACGAACTTGCCCGTGCCGATCAGCGTGAGGAAACCCGGGACGATCGACTGCTTGAGCGAGAGCGACGGCTGGAACGCCAGCAGGTTGCCCGACCGCACCGTCAGATTGCCGTCCTCCAGGTCGTAGGAGTTGACGTCGAAGCCGCGGTCGGCGAGCAGCATCTTGCCCTTGCCCTCGGCGACCACCCAGTCCGCGGCGTGCAGCGGCGAGTGGAAGCTGTGCGCGATCAGCCGGTCGAGGCGGCCGTGGCCGATGCCGTGGAAGTCGATCTGCCCGTAATAGGCGATCATCTTCCCCTTCTGCAGGAACCACTGGCCGTCGAGATCCACGCTGAAGGCGTACGGATTGACGTTGTCGTCGGCCGGGAGGGTGTGCGCGTCATGGACGACCGGACCGTTCACAGCTTCTCCTCCGACGCCTGTACGTAGACCGTGCCCTCGCCGGACAGCTCCAGCTGGAACGCCTCCCCCGAGCCGCGCCCCACCATCTCGCGCCAGCCGATGGCGGTGGAGAGCTTGCTGCGGACGTCACCGCGGTGGGCGACGTAGGCCTGCGGGTCCACGTGGACCGGCCGGCCGGACCGGATCGGCAGCTCGATCACACCGCCGTGGGCCATCACGGCGACCGCCCCGTGGCCCTTGAGGGTGGTGGTGAACAGGCCCTGGCCCGTGACCTGGCCGCGGACCATGCCCATGACGCCGCCCTGCGAGCCCATGAACATCGTGCCCTGCTGCAGGCCGCCGTCGAAGGCGAGCAGCCGGTCGGCCTCGACGTAGAGGGTCTCGCCCGACAGCTCGATCACCTGGACGTGATGACCGCCGTGGCCGAACATCACCGTGCCGCTGCCCTCCACGGTCATCAGCGGAGTGGCCTCATTGGCGATGCGGCGGCCGATCATGCCCATCACGCCGCCCTGGCCGCCGGTGATGCTGGGCGTGAAGGAGACGTCGCCCTTGTAGGCGAGCATCGCGCCGCGCTGGCTGAAGAGGCGCTGGCCGGGAACCAGCTGCGCCTCCACCATGCGGGAGTTCAAGGTCCGGAACGGCATCAGACATCGCCCCCCAGGGTCGTGCGCTCGCTCGGCTGTACGTAGACCAGGCCCTCACCCTCGAAGCGGATCTGGAACGCCTCGCCGGAGCCCTCGCCGATGAACGTGCGGAAGTTGACGCCGGACTGGAAGTGCTGCTTGAGCTTGCCGGTGTGGGCGATGTACGCACCCGGGTCGACCTGCAGGGGGGTGGACGGGGTCACGCGCAGCACGACCGCGGTGCCGTCCGACATGATCGCCGCCTGGCCGGTGCCCTCGACGGTCGTGGTGAACAGGCCGTTGCCCTGGGAGGCGCCGCGCAGACCGGTGAAGGTGGTGCCGGTGCGCAGGCCCGCCTCGGCCGCGAGGAGGTTGCTCGCCTCGACGTGGAGCGTCTCGCCGCGCAGGGAGACCAGGTTGATCTCGGTCGCCCGGTCGGCGAAGTAGCAGGTGCCGTGTCCTTTCACCTCCATCACTTCCATCTGCTCGCCGGTGAGCCGGCGGGTGACCATGCCGCGGAGGCCGTCACCGCCGCCGGTCATCTTCTTGAACGTCATCTCGCCCTCGTACGCGACCATCGACCCGTTCTTGGCCTTGACCGCGTCTCCCGTCAGGTCGACGGCGAGGACTTTGCTCCCCTGGAGCCGAAACTGTGCCACGGGACGACGCTAGCGGGCGGTCCCGCCGGTCCGACAGGCCCTTGGTCCCGGAATGACCCCGGATCCCTGCGTCCGGGACGGGGCTGCAACAATGGACGAGCTTGTGAATGTCATCACAAGCTGTAGTCGTCCCGCCACTGTCCAGCCCCTGACTCACGAAGGTGCGTACCCCCGTGGACATCAAGACCGCCTCCGCCCTGCGCCGGCTCCGCCTGGTCTCCGCCCCGGAGGCCGTTTCCTTCCTGCTGCTGATCGTCTGCTCCGTGCTCAAGCGCACGACGGACTTCAACGCCGTACCGGTCATGGGAGCCGTCCACGGCATCCTCTTCGTCATCTACGTCCTGTTCTGGCTCGACGCCTGGAACAAGACCAAGTGGCCCCTGAAGACCGCGGCCCTCTACTTCGTCCTCTCCGTCCTGCCCACCGGCGGCTTCTTCGCCGACCGCATGCTGCGCCGCGAGGCCGAGGCGAGCCTGATCGCCGCCCGCGCCCGCAAGGAGAGCGCTCAGCGGACGGCCAGCGCATGATCGTCGCCTTCTCGGTCTCGCCCCTGGGCGTCGGAGAGGACGTCGGCGAGTACGTGGCGGACGCGGTGCGCGTGGTGCGCGAATCCGGTCTGCCCAACCGTACGGACGCGATGTTCACGTCGATCGAGGGCGAGTGGGACGAGGTCATGGACGTCGTCAAACGAGCCGTCGCCGCGGTCGAGGCCCGCGCGGGCCGCGTCTCCCTCGTCCTGAAGGCGGACATCCGCCCGGGCGTGACGGACGGCCTCACGTCGAAGGTCGCCACGGTCGAGCGCTACCTCTCCGAGGGCTGACCTCAGCTGACGAAACGGCCCGGGCCGAAGCACTGGAGTGCTTCGGCCCGGGCCGTCGTCGTCATTGGGGTGCCGTCAGCCAATGCGGCCGACGTGGATCACCACGATGGTGACGGACTCCCCGGAGATCTCGTAGAGCACGCGGTACCTGCCCACGTGCATCCTCCGCAGGTCGGGCGAGCCGTACTCGACCGACCCAGTAGGGCGGGGCTCGGCGGACAGCAAGTCCACTGCGGTGAAGAGCTGGCGAAGCCCTTCGGGGTCGTCCTTGAGGAACCGGGCAGCCGCGTCGATGGCGGGCTCATCCCAGATGATCTGAAAGGTCACTCACGCTCCAGGCCAAGTCGCATTCGCACATCCTCATGCGGGATGCCAACCGCCGTGCCGGCGGCTAGCCGTTCCCGGTAGAGGGCCAGTGCGAGGGCGTCCTCGATGTCGGCGAGTTCCTGGGGGTTGATGAGCACAGCCGCGGGCTGGCCGTGATCCGTGATGGTGATGCGTTCGCGGGCGTGCGAGGCCCGGCGGACCAGAGCTCCGAAGCGGGCCCGCGCCTCGGTGATCGGCAGAGTGTCACTCATGTGCAGAACTGTACACTTCCCGCTTCTTTCGCGTCCTGGGGTTGTTGCAACTCAGTGAGGCGACCACGGACCGAGGCGCGGAGCTGACCGTCAGGCGTCAAACGTCGCCGGCCAAGGCCATGCTCATGGGGGTGCCTTCGTCGGGGGCCTGGTGGCCGTGGTGGCCCAGGTGGCGCGAGGTCAGGGCGGCCCGCGGGTCGCGCTCGGCCCACAGACCACCGCTACCGCCCGCCAGGAAGTCGGGGTGGTAGCCGTCGGCCGGTACCAGCAGGGACAGCGCCGCCAGGTCGAGCTCGGCCGCGGCCTCCCGGTGCCGCCGCAGCCAGGGCAGGTGGTAGCCGTGCCGCTCGGGCCGCAGCAGGGTGTAGAGGCATTGGTGCGTCTCCCACAGCGGGGAGATCCCGAACCGGCAGCGCAGCAGGTCACCGGCTTCGAAGCGCATGTGCAGCGGCATGTCCGCCACCTTTCCGGCCGCCCCCGCCGGCGCCCATTCCTTCGGCTGCAGCCGAAAGACTAGGCCCGCCGTCGAAGGCCTGCGCACCCTTCCGCGCATGTCAACGACACAGGACCCCCTCTCCACGGCCCCCGCCGCCGGCTACCGCGCAGCCTTCGCCGTACGGGAGTTCCGCGCCGTCTTCGCGGCCCACCTGCTCTCCCTCCTCGGCATCGTCGTCGGCGAGATCGCCCTGTCCGTCCTCGTGTACCGGGTCACCGGATCGCCGCTGCTCGGCGCCCTGACCTTCGCCGCCGGCTTCCTGCCCTACGCGCTGGGCGGCACGCTGCTCGCCGGCGTCGCCGACCGCTACCCCGCCCGGCGCGTGCTCGTCGTGTGCAACCTGCTCTGCGCCGCGGACGCGGCGGTGATGGCGCTGCCGGGCACCCCGGTGGCCGCCCTGCTCGCGCTGCGCGCCTTCAGCGCCCTGATCGGCCCGGTCCTCGCCGGGACGAGATCGGCCACCCTCGGCGACGTCCTCGGCGAGGGCGACCTGTTCGTCCTCGGCCGCTCCCTGATCCGGATCGTCACGCAAGGCGCCCAGCTCGCCGGTTTCGCGGCGGGCGGGCTGCTGCTGACCGCCGTCGCCCCGCGCACGGCCCTCCTCTCCACGGTGGCCGGCTTCCTCGCCTCCGCGCTGCTCCTGCGCTTCGGGACGCGGCGGCGCCCGGGACGGGCGACCGGGAACGCGGCCGTGCTCCGGGCCTCGCTCTCCGGGGCGAGGCGGCTCCTCGCCGACCGCCGCACCCGCGCCCTGCTCCTGCTGTCCTGGCTGCCGCCGTTCTTCCTCGTCGCCCCCGAGTCCCTCGCGGCGCCGTACGCCGACGAGATCGGCGCCGGCACGGTGGGGGTGGGCCTGCTGATGTGCGGGATGCCGGTGGGGACGATCGCCGGTGAGGTGCTGGCCGGTTCGCTGCTGGGCCCGCGGGCCCGCGAGCGCATCACGCTGCCCGCGGCGTCCGTGCTCCTGCTGCCGTTCCTCCTCTACGCCGCAAGGCCCTCCCTCGGCTGGGCGCTGGGAGCCGTCGCGCTGGCCGGGCTGGGCGCGGCGTACACGCTCGGGCTCGACCAGTGGTTCGTCGCCGCCGTGCCCGAGGAGCTGCGCGGGCGGGCGATGACCCTGCAGACGGCCGGGACGATGACGATCCAGGGACTCGGCATGGCCCTGGCCGGGGCGGCGGCCGAGTACGCGCCCGTCCACTGGGTTGTGGCGGGTACCGGAGTGATCGGGACCCTGGTGGTCGGGTGGGTCGTGCGGGGTGTCGTAGGCTCGGCGTGATCCACGATCAAGGCCCACAGGGGGAGTTGCGATGCTCGACGTTTTCACCGGCGGTGCCAAGAAGGCCGGAGCCGACTTCGAGGTCGTCGTGCTGCGTGACACGCAGGCGGTCGCGGCGGCGATACGCGAGGCGCTGGCGGACGCCGGCGCCGAGGAGCGGCCGGGCCTGGAGCGGGCGGCCGCGCTGATCGCCCGGCACGCGGCCCGCCCGGAGCGCGAGGTGCGGGCCGAGTGGGTGCGCGGCATCCTCGCCGAGGCGGGTGTTGACGCGCGTAGCCAGGAGCTGCACGCGATCAAGGCGCTGCGCAAGGCCGAGCGGGGCCTGAGTCTCGCGACGGCGGTGCGGCTGGTGCGCGAGGCCGCGACGGTGCCGACGGAGCCGTCCGGGATCTGAGATGACCCCGGACGCGATATGACCGAACTGTAGGCTCGGGACCGTGCCCAAGCCGCTCAGCCTTCCGTTCGACCCCATCGCCCGAGCCGATGAGCTCTGGAAGCAGCGGTGGGGTTCCGTGCCGTCGATGGCCGCGATCACGTCGATCATGCGCGCCCATCAGATCCTGCTGGGCCAGGTCGACGCGGTCGTCAAGCCGTACGGGCTGACGTTCGCGCGCTACGAGGCGCTGGTGCTGCTCACGTTCAGCAAGGCCGGCGAGCTGCCGATGTCGAAGATCGGCGAGCGGCTGATGGTGCACCCCACGTCGGTCACCAACACCGTCGACCGGCTGGTCGCCTCCGGCCTCGTCGCCAAGCGCCCGAACCCCAAGGACGGGCGCGGCACGCTCGCGTCGATCACCGACAAGGGGCGCGAGGCGGTGGACGGCGCCACGCGCGACCTGATGGCGATGGACTTCGGCCTGGGCGCCTACGGGGCGGAGGAGTGCGGCGACATCTTCACGATGCTGCGGCCCCTGCGGGTGGCGGCGGGCGATTTCGAGGAGCCGGGCGAAGAGGAGTAGCGCGCCCGGGCGGGGCGGCGAAGATCGCCCCGGAACGGGCGGTTACGCTCGATGCCATGAAGAAGAGCGTGTTGACCCGATACCGCGTGATGGCCTACGCCACCGCCGTGATGCTGCTGGTCCTCTGCGCCAGCATGGTCCTCAAGTACGGCTTCGACACAGGCGCGAACGCGACGCTGGTGATCTCCCAGATCCACGGCGTGCTCTTCATCGTCTACCTGGTCTTCGCCTTCGACCTGGGCTCCAAGGCGCGCTGGAAGTTCGGCAAGCTGCTGTGGGTGCTGGTGTCGGGCACCATTCCGACGGCCGCGTTCTTCGTGGAGCGCAAGGTCGTACGCGAGGTCGAGCCGCTGATCGTGGACGATCCGGTCCGGGCCACCGCCTGACGCGGCCGCGGGCGCGTCAGGCGCCCGCCGCCGGCCCCGTCGCCCCGCGGCACCCGCGACACCCCGCCCCGGACACCCCTTGTGTTCGGGGCACTCTTGCGCGACGATTTACTAGGACGTCCTAGTAAATTGCCGCCGGGCCGGCACCGGACCGGAGCGGGGCGGGACGCGGAGAGGTGGACGACAGCACATGGATGCAGCAGCCATCGAGGCCGGCCGAGGCCGCTGGCAGCAGCGGTACGACGCGGCCCGCAAGCGGGACGCCGACTTCACCACCCTCTCCGGTGACGAGGTCGCCCCCGTCTACGGCCCCCGCCCCGGCGATGCGTACGAGGGCTTCGAGCGCATCGGCTGGCCGGGGGAGTACCCCTTCACCCGCGGCCTGTACGCCACGGGCTACCGCGGCCGCACCTGGACCATCCGCCAGTTCGCCGGCTTCGGCAACGCCGAGCAGACCAACGAGCGCTACAAGATGATCCTCGCCAACGGCGGCGGCGGTCTGTCGGTCGCGTTCGACATGCCCACCCTGATGGGCCGCGACTCCGACGACCCCCGCTCGCTCGGCGAGGTCGGCCACTGCGGCGTCGCCATCGACTCCGCCGCCGACATGGAGGTCCTCTTCAAGGACATCCCCCTCGGCGACGTGACGACGTCCATGACCATCAGCGGGCCCGCCGTGCCCGTCTTCTGCATGTACCTCGTCGCCGCCGAGCGGCAGGGCGTGGATCCCTCCGTGCTCAACGGCACGCTGCAGACGGACATCTTCAAGGAGTACATCGCGCAGAAGGAGTGGCTCTTCCCGCCCGAGCCCCACCTGCGCCTGATCGGCGACCTGATGGAGCACTGCAGCCGCACCATCCCCGCCTACAAGCCCCTGTCCGTCTCCGGGTACCACATCCGCGAGGCCGGGGCCACGGCCGCGCAGGAGCTCGCCTACACCCTCGCCGACGGCTTCGGGTACGTGGAGCTCGGCCTGAGCCGCGGGCTCGACGTCGACACCTTCGCGCCCGGCCTGTCCTTCTTCTTCGACGCCCACGTCGACTTCTTCGAGGAGATCGCGAAGTTCCGCGCCGCCCGCCGCATCTGGGCCCGCTGGATGAAGGAGGTCTACGGCGCGACGTCGGAGAAGGCGCAGTGGCTGCGCTTCCACACCCAGACCGCGGGCGTCTCGCTGACCGCGCAGCAGCCGTACAACAACGTCGTGCGCACGGCCGTGGAGGCGCTGGCCGCCGTCCTGGGCGGCACCAACTCCCTGCACACCAACGCCCTCGACGAGACCCTCGCCCTGCCCAGCGAGCAGGCGGCCGAGATCGCCCTGCGCACCCAGCAGGTGCTCATGGAGGAGACCGGCGTCGCCAACGTCGCCGACCCGCTCGGCGGCTCCTGGTACGTCGAGCAGCTCACCGACCGGATCGAGGCCGACGCCGAGAAGATCTTCGAGCAGATCAAGGAGCGGGGCCTGCGGGCGCACCCCGACGGGAAGCACCCCATCGGCCCCGTCACCTCCGGCATCCTGCGCGGCATCGAGGACGGCTGGTTCACCGGCGAGATCGCCGAGAGCGCCTTCCGCTACCAGCAGTCCCTGGAGAAGGGCGACAAGCGCGTCGTCGGCGTCAACTGCCACCACGGCTCGGTCACGGGCGACCTGGAGATCCTGCGGGTCAGCCACGAGGTCGAGCGCGAGCAGGTGCGCGTCCTGGGCGGGCGCAAGGCCGGGCGCGACGACGCGCGCGTGCGGGCGTCGCTGGAGGCGATGCTGGCCGCCGCGCGCGACGGCTCCAACATGATCGAGCCGATGCTGGAGGCGGTGCGGGCGGAGGCGACGCTGGGAGAGATCTGCAACGTCCTGCGGGAGGAGTGGGGCGTCTACGTGGAGCCGGCGGGCTTCTGAGCCCGGGGTCGCGCGAGTCCTCTTCTTCGAGCGCCGGAGGGGTTTGTTCCGCTGATGTCCCGGCGGAACGAACCCCTCCGGCGTGACGCGTGGCGGCGCGGCTACGCCCGCAGGCCCCCGATCAGGAGCGTGGCGAAGCCGCGGGCCCATGCGCGGTCGACCGGCTCCGCGCTGACCAGCGTGCGGTGCACGACCGCGCCGGCGATCACGTCGAAGATCAGGTCCGCCGTGCGGGCCGCGGCCGACGGGTCCTCCTCCCGGGGCAGTTCCCCGCGCGCCTGGGCGCGCTCGCGCCCCAGGAGGACCAGGCGCTTCTGGCGGTCCACGATCGCCCCCCGGATGCGTTCGCGCAGGGCGTCGTCCCGCGTGGACTCGGCGACCACGGCCATGAGGGCCGTCTTCGTCTCCGGCCGCTCCAGCAGCGCGGCGAACCGCAGCACCACGCCCTCGACGTCG
The DNA here is from genome assembly GCF_051386455.1 of Streptomyces sp. URMC 124. NCBI lineage: Bacteria > Bacillati > Actinomycetota > Actinomycetes > Kitasatosporales > Streptomycetaceae > Streptomyces > Streptomyces sp. URMC 124. The sequence goes on along the minus strand of NZ_JBPQTS010000075.1, from coordinate 4,428 downwards.
GCCTGCAGGCTGCCGAGGTCCGGCAGCTCCAGGTGGTCGTCGAAGAGCGCCGCGACCGCGTCCACCACGAGCTCGTTCTTGTTCGCCCAGCGCCGGTAGAGCGTGGTCTTCGCCACCCTCGCGCGGGCGGCCACGTCGCCCATCGTCAGCTTTCCCCAGCCCAGCTCGACCAGCGCGGCGCGCGTCGCGTCGAGGATCGCGCGGTCGGCCTCGGGGCTGCGCGGGCGGCCGGTGCGGCGCGCGGGGGGCGGGACGGCACTCATGCCCGGGACCCTACCGCCGAGTAGCCCGTGCGCCAGGGGGGCTTGCGGAGAGGGCGGGGGGTGCAGTTACGCTACGGCTCGTAGCGTAAGAGCGACAACCACGGACGCCGGGTGGGGACCCGGTGTCGCAGCGCCACCGCTATTTTTCCGGTTCACCGGGTCGAGGGGGGAGGATAGGGCCCATGCAGCCACGGAACATGTCCATGAGTGGAGTGGTCGACCTCGCCGCGGTGAAGGCGGCCGGGGAAGCCAAGCAGAAGGCGGAGCAGGCGCGCGCCGAGGCGGCCCGCCAGGGCACGCCGCCCACCGCCGCGGGCCGTCTCGTCTTCGACGTCGACGAGGCCGGCTTCGAGGCCCAGGTCCTGCAGCGCTCCGCCGAGGTGCCCGTCGTCATCGACTTCTGGGCCGACTGGTGCGAGCCGTGCAAGCAGCTCGGCCCGTTGCTGGAGCGGCTCGCGGCCGAGTACGCGGGCCGTTTTGTCCTCGCCAAGGTCGACGTCGAGGCCAATCAGCTGCTGTTCCAGCAGTTCGGCGTGCAGTCGATCCCCGCGGTCTTCGCGGTGGTGGCCGGCCAGGCCCTGCCGCTCTTCCAGGGCGCCGCGCCCGAGGCCCAGATCCGCCAGGTGCTCGACCAGCTCGTGCAGGTCGCCGAGCAGCGCTTCGGGATCGTGGGCGCGCCCCTCTCCGCGGATGGCGCGGAGGAGGCGGGGGCCGCGGAGCCCCAGGCGCCCGCCGGTCCGTACGACGGCGTGCTGAGCCTCGCGCACGAGGCGCTCGACAAGGGCGATCTGAGCGGTGCCGTCCAGGCCTACAAGAACGTGCTGGCCGACGACCCGGCCCACCCCGAGGCCAAGCTGGGCCTCGCGCAGGCAGAGTTGCTCCAGCGCGTCCAGGGGATGGACCCGCAGGTGGTCCGCAAGGCCGCCGCGGATGCCCCGGGCGATGTGCAGGCGCAGATCGCCGCGGCCGACCTCGACCTGGTCGGCGGTCACGTCCAGGACGCTTTCGGCCGTCTGATCGACGCGGTCAAGCGCACTGCCGGTGAGGACCGCAATGCGGCGCGCGTGCGGCTGTTGGAGCTCTTCGAGGTGATCGGGGCGGACGACCCGCGGGTGAGTGCCGCGCGGACGGCGCTCTCTCGCGCGCTGTTCTGACACAAACGAAACAGCGGCATCGCTTTACCAAAACTTGGTAATCGGGGCCGCCGTTACTGCGAGTAAGGAAAACCCGGGCTTTCGCCCGGGTTTTTCTGTTACCTCCGCTTCTCTCCGGGCACGGTGCGGCGACCTCGCCGCGCGCGCCGATACGCGCCGGACGCCCCGCGGTTATCGGCTCGTTACTCGCTAGTAATGAACCTCTTGTGCAGGAGCCGTGAATGCACCACGATCGGCCAAGCTCGGTCCATTCCTCCAACCCGGCAGCCGGCCGGCGTCGGAGGAGCGGGTCCCCACCGGGCGGACCGGCCCCGTGCGGGCCGGTTCAGGGACAGGGGGGTCCCCGCCGCACTCCGGCGGGGCCTGTCCCCGAGGTTGCGCGAAGGCGTGGCCAAGTGGTTGTCGCTCGGGGGTGATCGCCGGTGTTCCCGGAGGCGTTTCGCGCCGCCGGACGATGGCGCTCCTCTTCCCGAGGACGTAGCACGTCTCCCATCCCCGGGTGCGGCTCGCGACGCGAGGCCCGCGCCGGAGATGTACGTCCGAGAAGGAGGCAAGTCATGGAGTCCCAGACTCGTGGTGGGACCAGATGGCGGCGGTTCGCCGTCGTCATGGTGCCCAGCGTCGCGGCGACGGCCGCGATCGGCGTCGCCGTCGCGCAGGGCGCGCTGGCGGCGTCGTTCAGTGTTTCGGGCCAGCAGTTCCAGGTCACCGCCGGGAAGCTGCACGGCACGGGGTTCGTCCAGTACGGCGCGATGGACCAGACGAAGGCGGGTGCCAAGCCCGTCGCGGTCGTCGGCATCGAGACGGCGGAGATCAGCAACCTCTGCCAGGCGGTCACCATCCCCATCCCCGTCATCGGCAAAGAGGTGTCGATGAAGCTGGAGGCCGGGGGCGACAAGCAGGTGACGGCGTCGAAGCTCTACATCGACGCCGAGGACATGAAGGCCAACGCCAAGTTCAAGAACGTCGACATCGGCGTGTCCGTGGACGACACCACCAAGGGGCCGGGCCCCGCGGGCGCGGGCAAGAACGGCGAGGGTGCGCACGTGGCGGGCTCGTTCGCCCAGCAGGCGGAAGAGGTCTGGTTCGACAGCGTCGACCAGAAGGCCTGGGCGACCTCGGCGGGCACCTTCACGCTCCCCGGTCTGCACATGGGCGTCAGCTGGGGCAAGTCCCCGTGCACGGTGCCCAAGGGCTGACACGCTGAACGGGCGGGTGCGGGACGGGAAGCGCGCGCTCCCGTGCCCGTACCGCGTCCGCGCCGTACCGAAGAAGATGCCCGTCCCCTAGGAGCTGTACGACATGAGCGTCGACACGCGACCCCAGCAGGTCGGTTCATTCGGCCGCGCCCGCCGTTCGTTCCGGGAGTGGCGGTGGCAACGCCCGTTCTGGGGCGGCCTGTGGACCCTGCTGTCCGGGATCCCGATCATGTACATCCCCTACCAGACCATGACCTTGGGCGACCTGCACATCCGCATGTCCACGACGGCGGGTGCCGGGTCGCTGATCATAGGGGTGCTGCTGGTCGTCCTCGGCCTGACGCTCTGGTTCCAGCAGCAGTCCCGGATCTTCGCCGGCGTCGCGGCCATCCTGCTCGCGCTGGTCTCCCTGGTCGTCTCCAACTTCGGCGCGTTCCTCATCGGTTTCCTGCTCGCCCTCGTCGGCGGCGCCCTCGGCGTTTCCTGGGCGCCCGGCAGGCCCGTGGCGGCCTCCGGTGCCAAGGCGCCGGCCGCCGCCGTGTCGCTCAGCAAGGAGCGGGACGGAGGCGACCGTGACGAGTGAGGGGCCGCGCCACGCCGCGCCCAGAAAGCCGTTGCTCGCCCGGCTGCACATGCCGGCGGGCAAAGCCGTCGCCCTCGCGGCCATGCCGAGCGCGGTCCTCATGGGCATGGGGCTGACCCCCACGCTGGCCGCCGCCAAGCCCGCACCCAAGAAGCTCTTCGACGGGGCCTGCGCCACGGCTCCCGACACGGCGGCCGACGAGGAGTCCCCGGACGCCGGTAAGTCCGGCGCACCGAGCGGGAAGCCGAGCGGGAAGGCGAGTGCCGGCCCGAGTGCCGCGCCCGGCGCGGGGGCATCGTCGGCGCCCGCCGCGGACGCGAAGAAGCCCGGGAAGCCCGGGACGCCGGAGAAGCCGGCGGCTTCCGGGAAGGGCACGCCGGCGAAGCCCGCGGCGCCCTCCGGCTCGCCGTCCCCGGCGGCCAGGCCCTCGTCGCAACCGGACACGACGCGGAAGGCCCCCTCGGAGAAGCCGGGGGAGAAGGACGGGACGAAGGAAGACGCAAAGCAGGAGGACAAGGACAAGGGCAAGGGCGAGGACGCGGACAAGAACGCCCCCTCCGCCGGGCCGTCCACGTCCCCGAGCCCGGCCCCGTCCGGCTCGGGCTCGCCCTCGGCCGCCCCCGAGACGGGCGACGGCGAGCTGCCGCCCTGCCCCAAGGGCACGGTCGTGGACGAGAACGAGCACCGCGCCTTCCCTCACCAGCCCTGGTACCTGGAGGCGAGCAAGCTCACCCTCACGGGGCTGACGTACGAGGGCGTCAAGAAGATCACCATGGTGAACGGGCAGAAGAAGAACGTCCTCAAGTTCACCGCCGACTCGCTGGCGATCAAGGACCTGCACCAGATCGTCAACAGCCGGGGCAAGCAGTACCACGTGGCCGGCATGGGCACGGAGTCCACCATCACCGGCGGCAAGGTCACGATGTACACCGAGGAGCTGAAGGGCAACCTGCTCGGGATCATCCCGGCGACGCACTCGCCCGGCATCCCGCCGCCGCTGATACCCGGGCTGAAGCTGCCGATCCCGGTCTTCTACACCAACGTCAAGATCCGTCAGGCCGGGCAGTTCGGCGGCACGCTGCACATCCCGAACCTGCACCAGTACCTGACCGACGGCACGTACCCGTAGACACCTACCCGTAGACACGCGCCCGCAGGCATCCCCGTAGAGCGGCGCGCACCTGCGGAAAACGGCAGTGGCCGCCGTCCCCTTCCGAGGCTGTCTCTTA
>NZ_JBPQTS010000074.1:0-33780 GCF_051386455.1 Streptomyces sp. URMC 124 | reverse complement strand
CCGGCGAGGTCTTCCCGCCCCGGCGCAAGCCCGCCCCGCCCCCGGCGGGCGAGGCGCCGCACGCCCGACCCGCCTGAAAGGGCTTCCGGAGCGCGCGTAATCTGGACGGGTCGCTCAATCCGCGCAAAGCCCGACCCAGAAGGAGCCGTCGGCCATGGACTATGTCGCCGCGCTGGTGCCGCCCGTCGTCATGGCGATCGCCTTTACCGCCCTGGTCGTCACGATCATCAAGAGTCAGGGCGGCGCGAACAAGGCCAAGGAGGACGCCCTGGTCGACGCGGCCCTGGCCCGCGCCGAGGCGGCCCAGCAGGCCGGCAAGGGCAGCGCCGCCTGACCCGTCCGTCTCCGGCGCACCGCCCGGCCCGGCGCGCAGCCCCGCACGGCGCTGCGCCCGCCGGGCGCGCCCCCGGCGGGCGCGGGTGCTCATGGGCGTACGGTTCGAGACCGCATTTCTCGGCCGTGCGCCCTTTTCGCTGCCGCTTTGCTGCCGCGATAAAGCGTCATTCCAGACATCTCCCACTATTATTCGCGTGTGGTCAGACGCCTGGGTGATCTGGAAGACGCCGTCATGACGCGCGTGTGGGACTGGAACCGGCCGGTCACTGTTCGAGAAGTACTGGAAGACCTTCAACAGGAACGGTCCATCGCCTACACCACGGTCATGACCGTAATGGACAACCTGTATCAGAAGGGCTGGCTGCGCAGGGAAGCGGAAGGCCGCGCCTATCGATATGAGGCGGTCTCCAACCGGGCGGCCTACTCAGCCGCACTGATGAACGAAGCGTGGTCCGTGAGCGACAACCCCGCGGCCGCTCTCGTCGCCTTCTTCGGCATGATGTCGGCCGAACAACGCGAAGCCCTGCGGGACGCCATCCGGGTCGTCCAACTCGACGGGCCCGGCGACGGCACCGGCACCCCGGGGCGATAGCGTCCGGGCATGCCCGCACTATCAAAAGTCGTCACCGTCCGCCGTGCCCGGACCAGCGATGTGCCGGCGCTGCGCCGTCTCATCAACACGTACGTTCGTGACCGCATCCTCCTCGACAAAGCCACCGTCACTCTTTACGAGGACATCCAGGAGTTCTGGGTGGCCGAGCGGGACGAGGACGGCAGTGTCATCGGCTGCGGGGCCCTGCACGTGATGTGGGAAGACCTGGCCGAGGTGCGCACTCTCGCGGTGGACCCGGGCGTCAAGGGCGGCGGCGTGGGCCACGCCGTACTGGACAAGCTGCTGCAGACGGCGCGCTGGCTCGGCGTGCGGCGCATTTTCTGCCTCACCTTCGAAGTGGACTTCTTCGCGAAGCACGGCTTCGTGGAGATCGGTGAGACACCCGTGGACGGTGATGTCTACAGCGAGCTGCTGCGTTCCTATGACGAGGGCGTCGCCGAGTTCCTGGGTCTCGAACGGGTGAAGCCGAACACCCTTGGCAACAGCCGGATGCTTCTGCATCTGTGATCGCGGTCCCTATGTCCGAATCGCGCCCCTATCACATGCCTCCGGAAGGGATGGTTCCCACGCGGAAGGCGGGCTGAACCTTCCCGGGGGGTTTGTGTTTTTCCGGGAAAGGCGGTTTGCTATTCCTCCGTAATCCCATTTTCCACTGAAAGGATTCCCCGTGGCGCAGAAGGTTCAGGTCCTTCTTGTCGATGACCTCGACGGTGGCGAGGCCGACGAGACCGTGACGTTCGCCCTGGACGGGAAGACGTACGAGATCGACCTCACCACGGCCAACGCTGACAAGCTCCGCGGCCTGCTGGAGCCGTACACCCGCAGTGGCCGCCGCACCGGTGGCCGTGCCGCCGGCGCCCGTGGCAAGGTGCGCGCCGCCGCCGCTGCCGGCAGCCCGGACACCGCGAAGATCCGCGCCTGGGCCAAGAAGAACGGCTACAGCGTCAACGACCGCGGCCGCGTGCCCGCCGACATCCGCGAGGCGTACGAGAAGGCCAACGGCTGATCTTCCGCCGGCGCCTGCGAGCGTGCCCTGCGGGCGCGCAGCAACCGGGCCCGGTGGACCTCCGTGGCCGCCGCGCCCACGAGCCGTGCGAGATCGGGGGCGTCCCCATCGCCCCCGAGGCCGGTCACCGGCAGTGACGGCTCGACCCCGCCCCCCGGGCTCCCCGGTGCGGGAGGCCGCACCCACACGGCCCTCCCCGGCTCGCCGGGCCCACCGGGACCGGCCGGCTCTCCCGGAGTGACCGGCTCTCCCGGACGGAGCGGCCCGAGCGGCCCGAGGCGCCCGTGGCCCGGGCCGACGGGCACCGGCGCGGCGATCCGCCCGCCCGGCCCCCGCACGGCCAGGTCCAGGGGGACCGCGCTCCACTCCAGCCAGTCGAGCAGCCCCGGCAGCTCGTCCGCGCTGCCCGCAGCGACCAGGAACCACACCCTCCGCGTCCGGACGTCGAGGGCGACGGGGCCGGTGCGCACCGGGCGGGCGAGCACGGCGGAGCCGGCGTCCAGAGGAAGGTCCAGGACGTCGAAGCGGAGCCCGGTCAGCAGCTCCAGGGGCGGCGCCGCGCCGGAGGTCGGCCAGCCCAGCTCGTGCTCGTACCACCGACGCGCCTGGCACCATGGATCCGCGGGACCGCCGGGGCACGGGAGGGCAACGGTCATGTGCGGTGCAACTGTGAAACCGCCAAGAGGTTACTCTGGGTGGGCAGTTGGGAACACTCCGTATAAGGGCTGGGGGGCGCACAGGCGCTCCGGGCGGCGTGAGGGTGTTCGCCCGTAGCGGATGGACGGTGCCTGCGCCGCATGGACTGTCGATCCTTGCGGGTAAGAGGTTCCCCATGGGAAGAGGCGGTGCGACACCGCGCGGAGCGCGTCACCACGGGTGGCGGCGGGCGATGGGCGGGCGTGTCGGGCCGGGCGCGCGTTCGCCGTCGGCGTAGTGACGGCGAGCGTATATGCCTGGCCTGCGGGAACATCGTCTCCCACCATCGGGTTGGAGGAGATGTCGGCTGTTCGGCAGCAGGTTTCCCCGCCGACGCGGGGTGATCCGGACGGATGTCGGCAGTTGGAATGAGCTGTCCCGTCCCGCGGGACTAGCATGCGGAAGGACAGGGAGGGGACCGACCCCTACTTGCCTGACCGCTCTGAGGAGCGATTAACGATGTTCGAGAGGTTCACCGACCGTGCGCGGCGGGTTGTCGTCCTGGCTCAGGAAGAAGCCCGGATGCTCAACCACAACTACATCGGCACCGAGCACATCCTCCTGGGCCTGATCCACGAGGGTGAGGGTGTCGCCGCTAAGGCCCTGGAGAGCCTCGGGATTTCGCTCGAGGCGGTCCGCCAGCAGGTGGAGGAGATCATCGGTCAGGGCCAGCAGGCCCCGTCCGGGCACATTCCCTTCACCCCCCGTGCGAAGAAGGTCCTGGAGCTCTCGCTCCGCGAGGCCCTTCAGCTCGGCCACAACTACATCGGCACCGAGCACATCCTGCTCGGCCTGATCCGCGAGGGCGAGGGCGTCGCCGCCCAGGTCCTCGTGAAGCTGGGCGCCGATCTCAACCGAGTCCGGCAGCAGGTCATCCAGCTGCTCTCCGGCTACCAGGGCAAGGAGGCCGCCACGGCCGGCGGCCCGGCCGAGGGCACGCCCTCGACCTCGCTCGTCCTGGACCAGTTCGGCCGCAACCTGACGCAGGCCGCTCGCGAATCCAAGCTCGACCCGGTCATCGGGCGCGAGAAGGAGATCGAGCGCGTCATGCAGGTTCTCTCCCGCCGTACGAAGAACAACCCGGTCCTCATCGGCGAGCCCGGCGTCGGCAAGACCGCCGTCGTCGAGGGCCTGGCCCAGGCCATCGTCAAGGGCGAGGTGCCCGAGACCCTCAAGGACAAGCACCTCTACACCCTCGACCTCGGCGCCCTGGTCGCCGGCTCCCGCTACCGCGGTGACTTCGAGGAGCGCCTGAAGAAGGTCCTCAAGGAGATCCGCACCCGCGGCGACATCATCCTGTTCATCGACGAGCTCCACACCCTGGTGGGTGCGGGTGCCGCCGAGGGCGCGATCGACGCCGCCAGCATCCTCAAGCCGATGCTGGCCCGCGGCGAGCTGCAGACCATCGGTGCCACCACGCTCGACGAGTACCGCAAGCACCTGGAGAAGGACGCCGCCCTCGAGCGCCGCTTCCAGCCCATCCAGGTCGCCGAGCCGTCGCTGCCGCACACCATCGAGATCCTCAAGGGTCTGCGCGACCGCTACGAGGCCCACCACCGCGTCTCCATCACGGACGAGGCGCTGGTCCAGGCCGCCACGCTCGCCGACCGCTACATCTCCGACCGCTTCCTGCCGGACAAGGCGATCGACCTGATCGACGAGGCCGGCTCCCGGATGCGCATCCGCCGGATGACCGCGCCGCCGGACCTCCGCGAGTTCGACGAGAAGATCGCCGACGTGCGCCGCGAGAAGGAGTCCGCGATCGACTCGCAGGACTTCGAGAAGGCCGCCTCCCTGCGCGACAAGGAGAAGCAGCTCCTCGCCGCGAAGACCAAGCGGGAGAAGGAGTGGAAGGCCGGCGACATGGACGTCGTCGCCGAGGTCGACGGCGAGCTGATCGCCGAGGTCCTCGCCACGGCCACCGGCATCCCGGTCTTCAAGCTGACGGAGGAGGAGTCCTCCCGCCTGCTGCGCATGGAGGACGAGCTGCACAAGCGCGTCATCGGCCAGAAGGACGCCATCAAGGCGCTCTCGCAGGCCATCCGGCGCACCCGTGCGGGTCTGAAGGACCCCAAGCGTCCGGGCGGATCGTTCATCTTCGCCGGCCCCTCCGGCGTCGGTAAGACCGAGCTGTCCAAGACCCTCGCCGAGTTCCTCTTCGGCGACGAGGACGCCCTGATCTCCCTCGACATGTCGGAGTTCAGCGAGAAGCACACCGTCTCGCGCCTCTTCGGCTCGCCCCCCGGCTACGTGGGCTACGAGGAGGGCGGCCAGCTGACGGAGAAGGTCCGCCGCAAGCCGTTCTCGGTCGTCCTGTTCGACGAGGTCGAGAAGGCCCACCCGGACATCTTCAACTCGCTCCTGCAGATCCTGGAGGACGGTCGCCTGACCGACTCCCAGGGCCGGGTCGTGGACTTCAAGAACACCGTCATCATCATGACGACGAACCTCGGCACCCGGGACATCTCCAAGGGCTTCAACCTGGGCTTCGCCGCCCAGGGCGACGTCAAGACCGGCTACGAGCGCATGAAGGCCAAGGTCAACGAGGAGCTCAAGCAGCACTTCCGGCCCGAGTTCCTCAACCGTGTCGACGACACGGTGGTCTTCCACCAGCTCACCGAGGAAGACATCATCCAGATCGTCGACCTCATGATCGCCAAGGTGGACGAGCGGCTCAAGGACCGCGACATGGGCATCGAGCTCAGCTCCGAGGCCAAGTCGCTCCTGGCGAAGAAGGGCTACGACCCGATCCTGGGCGCCCGCCCGCTGCGCCGCACGATCCAGCGCGAGATCGAGGACATCCTCTCGGAGAAGATCCTCTTCGGCGAGCTGCGCCCCGGCCACATCGTGGTCGTCGGCACCGAGGGCGAGGGTGAGGAGAAGAAGTTCACCTTCCGCGGCGAGGAGAAGTCGGCTCTGCCGGACACTCCGCCGATCGAGTCGGCTGCCGGCGGGGCGGGTCCGAACCTGTCCAAGGACGCGTAAGCGCTCCTGAAGCGCTCCTCGGCGCTCCGCTCATTCCGCGACAGCGGGTCGGCCCCGGAACCCCACGGTTCCGGGGCCGACCCGCTTTTCAGTGAAGGGCGGCCACCACGTCCTGGCCGAGGGAGTGCAGCTCCCTCTGGTCGCGGGCCGGCAGCAGCCTTCTCAGGCCCGCCCACACCTGCTGGTACTGCTCGTCCTCGATGTACTTCGCATTGAGCGCGCAGTGGGCCGCCAGCGCCCGCAAGGGCCATTCCGTCTCCCGGTCCGGGGCCGCGTCCGCCGCCGCCGTCAGACCGGCGAGGAGACGCCGTTCCTCACTGCGCCCGCAATGGCCGACGGTCAGCCGCAGGACGTCCTGCCACTGTTCCTCCGCCGCGTGGAGCAGCAATTCGTCCAGGCAATCGCTCTCCTGGAGCTCCTTGGCCGCCAGATAGTCCTGGAAGGTGCGGTGGATGAACTGGATCGAATCCGGGGCCTGCTCCTGGAGCATCCCGCTGCGATTGAGCAGATAGGTCAGCACGACGGGCGTCGCGCCCTGGGCCCGTACGCGGCGCAGCCCGCGCAACGCCAGATCGAGCTGGCGGACCGCCTGCTCCCGGCTGAGCTCGGCGCGGCCGTTCCGCACCAGCCAGACGGCGATTCTCTGCAGCAGTTGCCGGCTCTCGTCCGCCGTGAGGTCGATGCCCTCCGGCTTGAGAATGCGGCGGTGCGCGTCGCGCCTCGCCAGCATCAGGTTCAGCGCGGCGCTGTAGAGGTCCCAGCGGGTTTTCGGAAGGAGACCGTTCCACTGCCGGTGCAGGGCGCAGATGACCGCGCAGAGCAGCGGTGTCCGCGCCAGATCACGCAATACGGGATTGCGTTCGAATTCATGGCCGAGTTCGGGTTCGAGTCTGTCGAGCCGGTCGCGCTGCCGGTTCGCCCAGTGCTCGTCGGCATACCGGTCGCATTCCAGCCGGGCGGCCTCGTGCCACGCGGCGACGAACGACCGGATGTCCTCGTCGCCCATCGGCAGCAGCCGCAGCTCCTCGAACCCTTCCTGTTCCAGCCAGTCACTGCCCACGGCCAGCGGGCGCGCGGTGACCAGGCAGCGCGTGCGCGGATACATCCTCAGGAGCCCGGCGAGCCATTTGCGGGCCAGCTCGCGGTCCGCCTGCGGGATCTCGTCCATCCCGTCCACCAGGAGCAGCCCGCGCCCCGCCTCCAGGACGCGCCCCGCCCAGCCGTCGGGCGGCCTGTCGACCGGCAGGCGCGCGATCTTGGGGAGCTGGGAGGGGGTGGGAGAGGTGATGCCGCGGGCGGCGAGGCTGCGCATGGGGATCACGAAGGGGATCAGGCCGTCGAGCTCGGCCAGCTGCCCGGGCAGGGTGCGGCACACGGCGTGGGAGGCCAGCCACCACACGAGGGTGGTCTTGCCCGCGCCCGCCTCGCCCCGCAGCACCGTGCGCGGCCGTGAGCCGAGGAGGTCCTCGATCCGCCCCCGGGGCTCCGGCGGGCCCGGGCGCGCCGCGGGCGGCGACTGCGCCTCCAGGCTCAGGTAGGCCGTGTCCAGGTCCCAGTCGCCCGAGCTCAGCTCGTCCAGGCCGAAGATCTCCAGCCGGCTGTAGGCGGCCTTGACCGCCTTCGCGTACGCGGGCTCGTAGCCCAGGTCCTCGGGGTAGGCGGAGGAGACCTCCTCGAACGCCGGGGGATCGGGCCAGTGCTCCAGCAGGGCCCTCCTGAAGCCGGGGTCGTCGACCGCCGCGGTCAGCGGCACCGACTCGACCGACGCGTGCTGCCAGCCCAGGGGGTCCCCGCTCGCGATGCCGATCAGCAGCGGCCCCGCGAACACCGGCCCGCCCGACAGACCCGCCCAGGGCGAGCCGTCCGGGACGGGCGCCGGGGGGTGGTGGTCGGCGTGCAGGACGTAGCGCCCGCGCATCCGCCCCGACAGGGGCATCAGCGTGCCGGGGATCTGCACGGCCTCCAGCTCCTCGCACCCGGAGCGCTGGACGTGCGGGAAGCCCAGGACCTGGCAGCGCGGCATCGGCTGCCACCCGGCGCACCTGCCCCACCGCAGCGGCGGCGTGTGCCCGAGGGCCAGGACGGGCGCCCGGGCCACGAGGAGCGCCACGTCGCAGGTCTCCGGGTCGCCCGACCAGGCGACGTCGCAGAGCACGGGCGCGGCGCCGTCCGGGGCGGCGGCCACCACCCCGTCCCCGCCGTCGAACAGGTGTGCGCTCGTCAGCACTAGCCGCGGCGTCAGCAGCACCCCGCTGCCCTGCCGCGCGCCCAGCACCGCCACCAGCCGGTCCTCGACGGACGGCAGCGTCGCTCTCGCCCCGTCCACCGCTACTGCCCGGTGGACCCGAACCGCGACACCCCGCCGGGCCGCTCGTTGCCCACGCGCCAGTTGCCACCCGTGCGCGTGTCCTTCGGCGTGAGGGTGAAGGAGACCTTGTGCGTACGGGTCGAGCCGCGCGAGGCCTCCGCGTCCGCGCTGACCACCCAGGCCTTCACCCCGCCCGAGCCCTTGGCGTCCTTGCGGATCTCGACGGTGAACTCCATGGCGATCTCGCCCACGTCGAAGGCCAGGTCCTGGCCCGCTCCCCGGGCCGCCGCCGAGGTCAGGCCCTCCCGGACCGCCTGGACGGCATCCGCCAGCTCCACCTCGTCGAAACCGCTGCCCATCGACCCACCCCCAGCGCACCGGCGGCCGCTGCGCCGCGTGCGCGACCGCTGACGGGGAGCGTACCGCCGCGACCGGGTCTTTGGTCCCGGAACCGGTAAGGCCGAATGTCCTTCGGCGGTGACACCCGCCATAGGGCGTGGGTCACGTACTAAGGGAATTAGCAGACGAGTCGCCTTCGATTTCTCCCGATAACCAGGCGGATCCCCTGGTCACAGGGGTGCTGTTTACCTCCCCTTTACTACGGCATTCGCTAGTAGAGGCCGTCCTTGGCAGCTCGGCGAAAGCGGGTTACCAAGGTATGGCGATCCCGGTCCGCAGCCGGGACCTGTTTATGCCTGGAGGTTTATCCGTATGTCGAAGCGCACCGCTTTCCGTAACCCGAGCAAGACCGTTCTCCGTACCCGCGCCGCCGTCGTGGCAGCCGGCCTGGGAGCTTCGGTCGCGCTGGGTTGCGGGGTCGCGCTCGCAGCCGACACCACCGCCTCGGTGAGCGAGTTCCCCGCGTTCGCGTCCGTCGCGACGCTGGGCGACGCGCTGAACAAGCAGGCCGAGACGCAGCTGAAGGTGGCGGAGAAGGAGAAGCAGAACGCCGAGCAGGCCAAGCGGGACGCGGCCAAGCGCGCCGAGGACGCCCGCAAGCAGGCCGAGGCCTCCCGCAAGCGCGCCGACGCCTGGGTCGCGCCGGTCGCCGCCTACCAGATCGGCCAGCCGTTCGGTAAGGCCGGCGCGATGTGGGCCGCCAAGCACAGCGGCCAGGACCTCGTCGTCGGCAGCGGTACGGCCGTCATGTCCGTCCACGGCGGCACCGTCGTCAAGGCCGGCCCGAACGGCGGCGGCGACGGCCCCGCGTACGGCAACGCCATCGTGATCAAGCACGACGACAACACGTACTCCCAGTACGCCCACCTCTCGCAGGTGAAGGTCTCGGTCGGCCAGAGCGTCAGCACCGGCCAGGTCATCGGCCTGTCGGGCTCCACCGGCAACTCGTCCGGCCCCCACCTGCACTTCGAGATCCGCACCACCCCGAACTACGGCACCGCCGTCGAGCCGGTGGCCTTCCTGAAGGCCCACGGCGGGAACCTCTGATCCATCGGATCCACCCGGAGCCGGTGCACCGCGACACGCGGGGCACCGGCTCCTGCTTTTACGGTGGTAATGCAGTGCAATAACCGGCGATCGGAGCGCGTCATGATCAAGGGAATTGCCATCACCACCGTCTGGGTCCTCGACCAGGACCGGGCGAAGGATTTCTACACGAACAAGCTCGGTCTGCAGGTCCGCACCGATATGACCATGGGCGGCGACGAGGGAATGCGCTGGCTCACGGTGGGTGCCGCGGACCAGCCGGACGTCGAGCTGACGCTGATGGTCCCCGGCCCGCCCGGGCTCGGCCCCGAGGCGGCGGAGGCCGTGAAGAAGCTGGTGGCCGAGGGCGCGCTGGGCGCGGGGGTGCTGAGCACGGACGACGTCCACCGCGACTACGAGACCCTCAAGGCCAGGGGCGTGGAGTTCCTGCAGGAGCCCCAGCAGCGGCCGTACGGCACGGAGGCGATCCTGCGCGACGACTCCGGCAACTGGTTCTCGCTGACGCAGCGCAACGAGCAGCTGGACATGGACAAGGCCTGGGGCGAGTGCGTCGACCCGATGTGAGGACCGGCCGTGGCCCGGCCGCGGCCCCTGCCCCGGCACTTGGGTGATCAGTCCGGCACTTGGATGACCGGGAACGTCCCGGTGCTCGTCGGCGCCGACTCCGGCAGCCACAGCACCGCGATGGCCCCCGTGCCGCCCTCCACCTCGGGGTCGGCGTTGCGGAAGGTCAGGCGCGCGCCCAGCACCCGCGCCTGACCGGCGGCGATGGTCAGGCCCAGGCCGTGGCCCTTGCCCGCGCGGTCCTTGCTGCCCGTGCGGAAGCGGCTCGGGCCCTCCTGGAGCAGTTCCTCGGGGAAGCCGGGCCCGTGGTCGCGCACGCGCAGCACGCGCCCCTCGACGGTGACGTCGAACGGCGGCTTGCCGTGCTTGGCGGCATTGGCCAGGAGGTTGCCGATGATGCGCTCCAGGCGGCGCGGGTCCGTGGAGACGTAGGCGTCCCGCGCGACCCGTACGCGGGCTTCGGGCTCGAACGCGCGGACGCGGCGCTCGACGAACTCGCCCAGCAGGATCTCCTGCAGCTCGGCGCGCTCGGCGAAGCCGTCCAGCCGGGCGACCTCCAGGACGTCCTCCACCAGGGTGCGCATGGCCTGGGCGCGGTCGCGGACGAGCTCGGTGGGCCGGCCCGGCGGCAGCAGCTCGGCGGCGGTGAGCAGGCCGGTGACGGGGGTGCGCAGCTCGTGGGCGATGTCGGCGGTGACGCGCCGCTCGGCCTCCAGCCTGCGCTGGAGCGCCTCGGCCATGCCGTCCACGGCGCGCGCGAGGTCGTCGGTCTCGTCGCGGACGCGGCCGCCGATGGCCTCGCGCACCCGCACCCCGGAGTCGCCGTCGGCGAGCTTGCGGGCGGCCGTGGCGGCCTTGCGCAGCCGGCGGGAGAGCTGGTCGCCGATGAGGATGCCGAGCGCGCAGCCGCCGAGGACGACGGAGACCGAGCCGATGATCAGGGCCTTGTCGAGCGCGTCGATGATGGAGAACCGGTCCTTGAACCGGGTGTGGATCGAGAGGATCTTGCCGTTGCGGACCGGCACCGAGGCCCAGACCTCCGGCGAGCCCTTGCCGCCGGAGTCCTGCAGGAAGGTGGCGCGCTGGCCGATGGCGGCGGCGTCGCGCAGCGGCTTGGGCAGCGTGGGATCGTCGATCTTGGCGTGCAGCATCAGCCGGCCGGTGTTCTCGTAGTACCGCTGGGCGATCTGCACGCGCTCGTCCATGACGTCGCGGCTGTTGTCGAGCATCGACAGGCGGGCGGCGTTGTGCACGACGAGGCTCAGCGCCACCGCGACCAGTGCGCTGACGCCCGCGATGGCGAGGCTGACCTTCCAGCGCAGACCGGAGCGGAGGGCGAGCTTCACCACGAGCGCGTCCCCGCCGTCCGAAGACCCGCTGTCCGAAGACCCGCTGTCCGAAGACCCGCCGTCCGATGATCCGCTGTCCGGAGATCCGCCGTCCGGAGATCCTCCGGGCGGATCACCATGGGGTGGTCACCCCTCGTCACCCTCTGAGCTTGTAGCCGAAGCCGCGGACCGTCTCGATCCGGTCCTGGCCGATCTTGCCGCGCAGCCGCTGCACGTGGACGTCGACCACGCGCGTGTCGCCGCCCCAGCCGTAGTCCCACACCCGCTCCAGCAGCCGGTCGCGCGAGAGGACCGTGCCGGGCGCGGCGGAGAACTCCAGCAGCAGCCGCATCTCGGTGGGGGTCAGCGCGACGGGCACGCCGCCCTTGCGGACCTCCATGCCGTCCGTGTCGACCTCCAGGTCGCCGAAGCGCAGCACGCCGCCTTCCAGCTCCTCGGGGGTGTCGGCCCCGGCGGCGCCGTTCTTCCCGCCGGCGTGCCCGAAGCGGCGCAGCACGGCCCGTATGCGGGCGACGAGCACCGCGCCGTCGAAGGGCTTGGTGACGTAGTCGTCGGCGCCGGCCTCCAGGCCCAGGACGACGTCGATGGAGTCCGCGCGCGCCGACAGCATGATCACGGGCACGGTCGACTCGTCGCGGATCCGGCGGCAGAGGCTGACCCCGTCCAGGCCGGGGACCATGACGTCGAGCAGCGCGATGTCGGGCTTGCGGGCGCGGAACCTCTCCAGCCCCAGCAGCCCGTCCGGCACCGCGGTCACCTCGAAGCCGTCGCGCTCCAGTGCCAGCTGGGTCGCCTCACGGATGACGTCGTCGTCCTCCACGAAGAGCACATGCGTATCGGCCACGCTGCCCTCAGCCCTCCGTTCCCACGCTCGGGAAATCGCCCTTGTCGGTGTTGCCGCCGACCTTGCTGTAGTCGGTGTGGGTGCGACCGGTCTCCCGGAACTCCGTACCCGACCAGTGGTACGTCATGACATCTTCGCCCGAAGCGCAGCAGACCGCGTCACCGGGGCCGTAGACCTGCTTGGTGACGCGGAGGTCGCGGCGGTCGATCTCGGAGTAGACGGGCGCCTGCTCGATCATGAACACGTTCTCGTAGGAGCCGTCGCTCCTGGCACGGTACACATACGAGCCGACGCCCACGGAATCGCCACAGGTGAGGATGTTGACGACGATGTCGTCACGGCTGCCGTCGGTCAGCTTCCCGTAGATCACGTCCAGCGGGTACTGGTTCTTCACGCACGGCTTCAGGTCCTTCTTGACCTGGCTGCCGATCTTCGGGTCGTTCTTGATCAGCTTGACGGCGTCGATCTTCTCGTGCGGCCGCTCCGCGGTCGCCGAGGCCGAGGGCATGCGGGTCGGCTTCGCCGCCGACTGCGTCTGCGCGGTGCCTTCCTTGCGGACGCCCTCGCTGCCCGCGTCGCAGCCGGCAAGCAGAAGACCGGCGGCCGCGGCCAGAGCTGTGACCGTGCCGCCGGTGATCAGTACCGGCCTGGTGGGAGCCGCCTTTTTCAGGCTGCGCACCGTTCCTGCCCCCGCTCGTTGCGCTCGAGGGCGTGGAAGTCCAGGTCGCGGCTCTCCAGTTCCTGGCGCAGCCGGGCCAGGGCCCGGTGCAGCGTGCTCTTGACCGTGCCGGTCGACATGCCGAGCGCCTCCGCGGTCTCCTCGGTGCTCATCTGCTCCCAGTGTCGCAGCACGACGACGCTGCGCTGCTTGGGCGCCAGGACTCCGAGGACGTCCATCAGCAGGGCGCGGTCGGCGTGCTGCTCCGTGCCGTCCTCGACGCTCGCGTCGGGGAGCTGCTCGGTGGGCACCTCGTCGAGCTTGCGGGCGCGCCACCACTCCGTACGAGTGTTGATCATGACACGGCGGAGGTAGGCGTCGGCCAGCGACTTGTCCGCTATGCCTTCCCAGCGGCCGTAGGTGCGCACGAGAGCGGTCTGGAGGAGGTCCTGTGCGTCGATGGGGTCCGGCACGAGACGGCGGGCGCTGCGCAGGAGGGCGTCCTGACGGTTGCGCACGTACTCCTCGAAGTCCAGAACCTTGCCGCTGCTGGCCATCTCGCAGCCTCCATTCCGCTTGCATTCCCCGCGTCACGCTGGTGGTCTCCCAGCACGGGTAGGACGCTACGGAGGAGCTGTTGCGGCGTGATGTGCGGCAGCACTGCGGCAGGTGCACAGCTGTCCATAGGTTGTGTAACAGCGCTGCGGGAGCAGGGGCGGTAGGGCGCGAAAAGGGGTCTCTGTCCTGTTCGGGAGGGCCTTTCGACCCGCCTTCGTAACGGACTTTGTGACGGGCTGTGTGACGGACTTTGTGACGACCTGTGTGACGGACTTCGGGACGGGCTCCGTCACGGGCTTCGTCACGGATCTTGTGATGGCTTCGCCGACGGGCCCGCCTACGTCAGCGGCAGCCGGTACCTGCCGTCCGCCAGCGGCTCCACCAGACCGTCCGCCACCAGCCCGTCCAGCGCCCGGGCCCGCTGCACCGGCTCGTCCCAGACGGCGTCCAGCGCCACCTGCGGCACCGGCTCCAGCGCCTCGCGCAGCACCGCGAGCAGCTTGCCGCGCACCTGCCGGTCCGTCCCCGCGTACGTCTGGCCGCGGCGCGGCGGGCCGTCGTGCGCGGGGGAGCCCGCCGCGCGCCAGGCGCACCGGTCGGCGATCGGGCAGCGCCCGCAGACCGGCGTGCGCGCCGTGCACACCAGCGCGCCGAGCTCCATCGTCGCGGCGGCCCAGCGGGCGGCCACCGGCTCGCTCTCCGGCAGCAGCGCCCGGGCCAGCTTGCGCTCGGCCGCGGTGGTCGCGTTCGGCGGGTACTGCGCGCCGCTCACGGCGCGCGCGAACACCCTGCGCACATTGGTGTCGAGGACCGCGTGCCGCTGCCCGTACGCGAAGGAGGCGACCGCCGCCGCCGTGTACTCGCCGACGCCCGGCAGCGCCAGCAGCCTGGCGTGGTCGCGCGGCACGTCGCCGCCGTGCAGCTCCGTGATCGCCGTCGCGGCGGCGTGCAGCCGCAGCGCCCGCCGCGGATAGCCGAGCCGGCCCCACGCGCGCACCGCCTCGCCGGGCGGCTCCGCCGCCAGGTCCGCCGGGCGCGGCCAGCGCGCGAGCCACTGCTCGTAGACGGGCAGCACCCGGCTGACCGGCGTCTGCTGCAGCATGAACTCGCTGACCATCACACCCCAGGCACCGGCCTCGGGGCGGCGCCAGGGCAGATCGCGGGCGTTCACGGCGAACCAGTCGATGACCGGGCCGTGGAGCTCCCCGGGAAGGGACCCGGAGACGGACTCGGAAAGGGACCCGGAGACGGACTCGGGAAGGGCCCCGGGGAGGGACTCGGCGGAGGGCTCGGAAAGCGTGGCGGTGCGGTCTGTCACAGTCATGGCCCTTCCGATCCTGGCACGGTCGCGCACGACGGAGAAACGCGCCGGGCCCCCTTCCGCCGACTTTCGTCTGACTTTCGTCAGGGGTGCCCGGGCGGGCCCGCCTTGTACCGTCGGACCGGTGAGCCGCCGCACGACGACCGCCCTGCTCAGGGCCCTGCCCGACGCCCTGCTGTGGGCGGGCCTCGCCGCACCGGGCGCGCTCGCGGACCTGGCGGGCGTGAACGCGCCCCGTCCGTGGTGGCAGCTCGCGGGCGGCGCGGCCGTCCTCGCCGCCGCCGTGGCCCTCTCCAGGGCCCGGCCCGTGCTCGCGCTCGCCCTCGCCGCCGGACTCGGCCTCGCCGTCTCGCCCTCCCTCTTCACGCTGTCCTACGGGCCCGCGCTGTCCGTCCTCGCCTACCTGCTGGGCTGCCGCTCGGCCGCCGCCCGCCCCGCGCTGTGCGCCTTCGCCGCCGTCGCGGCCGCCGGCACGCTGCTCGTCCTCGCCCACGACGTCGACCCCGTCGTCGAATGGCTGGTTCTGATCGGCACGTTGCTCTTCGGCGCGGTCTTCCCCTGGCTGGCCGGCCGGTACCGGCGCCAGGCCCGCGAGCTCGTCGCCGCGGGCTGGAGCCGGGCGGCCCAGCTGGAGCGCGAGCAGGAGATCGTCGCGGACCGGGCCCGGCTGCGGGAGCGCACCCGCATCGCCCAGGACATGCACGACTCCCTCGGCCACGAACTCAGCCTCATCGCCCTGCGCGCCGGGGCCCTGCAGGTCGCCCCCGGCCTCGACGCGGCGCACCGGGCGGCGGCCGCCGAGCTGCGCGGGGCCGCGGCGTCGGCGACGGACCGCCTGCGCGACATCATCGGCGTCCTGCGCGACGCCGGGCCGCCGCCCGGGCCCGCGCCGCTGACCCCGCCGGACGACTCGCTGCGCGCCCTCGTGGACCGCGCGGCGGCCTCGGGCCTGCCCGTACGCGCCCGGCTGCCGCGCGAGACGGAGCTGCCGCCGCTCGTGGAGCGGGCCGCGTACCGCGTCGTCCAGGAAGCGCTGACGAACGCGGCCAAGCACGCGCCGGGGGCGGAGGTTTCGGTGACCGTGGCGAGCGGGGCGGGGGAGACCGAGGTGAGGGTCGTGAACGGCCCGGGGCCCGGATCCGCGGCTCCTTCTCCGCCGTCCGGTTCTCCGCTGTCCGGTTCTCCGCTGTCCGGTTCTCCGCCGTCCGGTTCTCCGACATCCGGTTCTCCGCCGTCCGGAGGCGGTACGGGGCTGCTGGGCCTACGGGAGCGGGTGGCGCTCGCGGGAGGCGAGTTCGCGGCGGGGCCCTCCGCGAGCGACGGGGGGCTCGGCGGAGGACCCGGCGGGGGCTTCGAGGTGCGCGCGCGGCTGCCGCACGCGCCGGGCCGGCGCCCCGCCGCACCCCGGCCGGCGGTGCCCGGGCGGGCCGAGGACCCGGCGGGCCTCGCGCAGGCCCGGCGCAGCGCCCGGCGGCGGTTCGCCGTCCCCTTCGCCGTCGCGGCCGCCACGGGGGCCGTCTTCGTCGCCGGGGCCTTCGGCTGGTACGCCTACGTCAAGGCGCACTCGGTCCTGAAGCCCGCCGACTACGGCGCCTTGCGCGTCGGCGCGCCGTACGCCGGCGTCGCCCCGCTCCTGCCGGACCGGCAGGTCGCCGACCCGCCGGCCGACCGGGCGGCGAGCGCGCCGCCGGCCGGGGCGGAGTGCCGCTACTACCGGGCGAGCGGCGAACTCTTCGTCAGCGTCGACCACTTCAGGCTCTGCTTCCGCGACGGGCGCCTCGTGGAGAAGAGCCGCATCCCGCGGGTCGGCGCCGCCGGCGTCGTGGAACAGGAGGAGAAGGAATGGGTGCGATGAGCTCCGCCGTCGTCAAAGTCCTCGTCGCGGACGACGAGACGATGATCCGGGCAGGGGTCCGCGCGATCCTGTCCGCCGACCCCGGCATCGAGGTGGTCGCCGAGGCCGCGGACGGCCACGAGGCCGTCGAAGCCGCCCGGGCGCACCGCCCGGACGTGGCGCTCCTCGACATCCGCATGCCCCGGCTGGACGGGCTCGCCGCCTGCGAGGAGATCCGCCGGAGCGTGCCCGGCACGGCCGTCGCGATCCTCACCACCTTCTCCGAGGACGCCTACATCTCCCGCGCGCTGGGCGGCGGGGCCACGGGCTTCCTGCTCAAGTCCGGTGACCCCTACGAACTGATGACGGGCGTCCGCGCCGTCGCCGACGGCGGCGCCTACCTCTCCCCGAAGGTCGCCCGGCACGTCATCGCCGAACTGGGCGGCGAACGCCTGACGCGCGGGGCCGCCGCCCGCGCCCGGATCACCGGCCTGACGGCCCGCGAACGCGAGGTCCTCGCCCTCGTGGGCGAAGGCCTCTCGAACGCGGGGATAGCCCGCCGCCTCCATTTGGTCGAGGGCACGGTCAAGGGCTACGTCAGCGCGGTCCTCGACCGCCTGGCCGTCGGCAACCGCGTCCAGGCGGCGATCGTCGCCTACGAGGCGGGCCTGGTGGCGGGCTCGCCGGGGGAGTAGCCCGCCGCGACGGCGGGCCCCGATTGGTCCGGTGGGGGCCCGCGCGGTGGAATGGGGGTATGAGCGAGAGCGAAACGCAGGCGCGGCCGCCGCGGGAGATCCGTGCGGCCCTCGACGCGCACTCGACCCTGACCCTGGCCTACGCGGACGAGGACGGCCCGCAGGCGTGCGCGGTGCTCTACGCCCTGGCCGAGCCCCCGCCCGCCGGGGACGACACCGCGCTGCTCTTCGTCACCTCGGCCACCACCCGCCACGGCCGCGCCCTCGCCGCCGACGCGCGGGTCGCGTTCACGGCCCAGCGCGACGGGCAGGTGTGGACGGCCCTGACGGGCATTCAAGGACGCGGCGCCTGCCGCCGCCTTGAGGGCGCGGAGCGCGAGGCCGCGTGGCGCGCGTACAGCGAGCGCTTCCCGTACGTGGACCACAACGACCGCCTCCGGCAGGCGATGGAGCGCACGGACCTGTGGGAGCTGCGCCCCGACTGGCTGCGGCTGATCGACAACGGGCAGGGGTTCGGGCACAAGACGGAGTGGGTGCGTCCAGGGACCTGACGCCCTGACCCGGCTCCGGCCTACGACCGGACCAGCACCCGCAGCCGTCCCCGTCCCACCCGTTCCACGAGCCCCGTGGCCCACCGCGCGAGCAGCAGCGCTCCCAGGAGGGCCACGGCGGCGCCGAGCAGGAGGCCCACCGCGACGTCGTGCGGGTAGTGCACGCCGAGGAAGACGCGCGAGAAGGCGACGAGCAGCGCCATCGGCAGCACGGCCCAGGCCAGCACCCGCCGGGCGAGGACGATCCCGGTCGCGAGCGCGGCCGCGAGCGTGGCGTGGTTGCTGGGGAACGACCAGTCGCCGTACGGCGGGCAGGGCGCGAGCGAGGCGACGGCGCCCCGGACCGCCCGGCACGGCCGCTCCTCGTCCACCAGGCTCTTGACGATCTCGCTGATCCCGTAGGCGACCGCGGTCGTGACCGGTACGAGCAGCGCGAGCGCGACGCCGCGCGCCCCCGTCCTCCTGTTGCGCCACCACACGGTGACGGCCACGGCGATCAGCAGCAACAGCCCGGCCTCGGTGCCGATTTCCGCAAGGGTGTGCACCCACTCCGGTGTGGAGCGGGCGAATTCGGTGACGTCTCGATAGAGGTCGTTGTCCACGTGGTCCATGGTTCCGGGAGCCTACGGTCCGTCACTTCGGCGCCACACCGGGCTATCGGCAGGCAGTCCATCCGACTTTCGTCAGACGGCGGTCCGCGAAAATCGCCGGGCGGCGGACCGATGATGGGAAAATCAGGCACCCACCCGGCGGGTATGGGCTGGTGCCCCCGCCGATGTCTCGTAGAGTCTTCGCGTGGGATCTCTGCGCAATCCGATCGGGCCGCTTCCCTCCTCCATCTATTGGCGGCGGAGGGCAGTTGCGCTTGGCCTGCTCGGCCTTCTCGTTCTCGTGGTGCTCTGGTTCGTCACCCTCGGGGGTGACGGCGGCTCAGGTGATGACCCGAGCACGGGCTCGGACGGAAAGAACCCGGGCGACACCACCACCATCACCCCCGGCCCGGTGCCCTCCGGCCCGCACTTCAGCCAACGCCCGGGCGGGCGAGGCGAGTCGGGCGGCAGCGGCGCGGGCGGTACGGGCGGCGGTGCCGGTGACGGCCGCTCCGGCGGCGGCGCCTCGGGAACGGGCGGTGCCGGTGCGGGCGGCGGCGGGACGACGGGCACGGGCGGCGGCAGCGGCGCCCTCGGCACCGGCGACGGCAGGGCCGTGCCGGCCGGCTCTTCCCTGCCCGACTGCGGGCCCGGCTCCGTGCGGCTCGCGATCCGCAGCGTCAAGGACGCCTACGGGCCCGACGAGAAGCCGAAGTTCGAGATCGTGGTGAAGAACTCCGGCGGAAGTGCCTGCAAGGTGAACTTCGGTTCCACCGCCGCCATTCTGAAGATTGCGCATATCGACGGCGACGACCACGTCTGGGCCTCCGACGACTGCCCCCGCGCCACGGGCGCGGTGCTGGTCGAGCTCCCCGGCTCGGGCGAGACGAAGCGCACCGTGGAATGGGACCGCAAGCGCAGCGCCCCGCGCTGTGCGACGCCTTCCGGCGAGGGGGCGACGGGCGCCGGTAAGTACCGGGCCGAAGTCAGGATCGCGGGTGTCACCGAAAAGGTGGAATTCACCCTCGAGAAGGCCTGACGAAAAGCGTTGACGACCGGGCGTGCGGCCGAGCCGCCCGCCCGTTCGACGCGGGCGCGGCAGGAGCCGTACGGCCGATCCGTCCTGGACGGGGCGTTCGAAGGCCCGGCCCCAGGACGTAGGGGGGAGGGCGAGGCGAGCCGGCCGGGCGCAGCGCCCGACCCGGCGCAGGGACGCGGCGCTACACGTACCGTTCGAGGATCGATGACTCCGCCAGCCGCGACAGGCCCTCGCGGACCGAGCGGGCACGGGCCTCGCCGACGCCGTCGACCGTCTGCAGGTCGTCCACGCTGGCGGCCAGGAGCTTCTGCAGCCCGCCGAAGTGGTCGACCAGCCGCTCTATGATCGCGCCGGGCAGGCGCGGCACCTTCGCCAGCAGGCGGTAACCGCGCGGCGAGACCGCCGAGTCCAGCGTCTCGGGAGAGCCGCTGTAGCCCAGGGCGCGCGCCACGATGGGCAGTTCCAGCAGCTCGGGGTGGGTGAGGGAATCCAGCTCGGACAAGGCCTCGGGGACCGTGCGCGTGCGCTTGGCGGTCGGCTCCGGGACATAGTCCCGCACGACCAGGTCACGCTCGGGCTCGACGCCCGCGATCAGCTCGTCCAGCTGGAGGGAGAGCAGGCGGCCGTCGGTGCCCAGCTCCACCACGTACTCGGCGATCTCCGTGGCGATGCGGCGCACCAGCTCCAGGCGCTGGCAGACCGCCGTCACGTCGCGGACGGTGACCAGGTCCTCGATCTCCAGGGCGGAGAGGGTGCCGGCGACCTCGTCCAGCCGGAGCTTGTAGCGCTCCAGGGTGGCCAGGGCCTGATTGGCCCGGGAGAGGATCGCCCCGGACTCCTCCAGGACGCGCCGCTCACCGCCCACGTACAGCGCGATCAGGCGCATGGACTGGCTGACGGAGACCACGGGGAAGCCGCACTGGATGGACACGCGCTGCGCCGTGCGGTGCCGGGTGCCCGTCTCCTCGGTGGGGATCGACGCGTCCGGCAGGAGCTGCACGCCCGCCCGCACGATCTTGGTGATGTCCTTGTCGAGGATCAGGGCGCCGTCGAGCTTGCAGAGCTCGCGCAGGCGGGTCGCGGTGAACTCCACGTCCAGGACGAAACCGCCCGTGCACATGGACTCCACCGTCTTGTCCATGCCCAGGACGATGAGACCGCCCGTATTGCCGCGGAGGATGCGCTCCAGGCCGTCGCGCAAGGCCGTGCCGGGCGCGACGGCGCTCAGCGAGGCGCGCATCAGACCGTCGGCACCGGAGGAACCCCCGGCCTTGCCGGGGCCCGATGCCCGGTCGTTGGCTGCCACTGCACTCCTCCGGTCGCAAGGTCAACGGTGCCGCAGGCCGCCCTGCTTTCCGTACGTACGGGCGAGACCAGGGCAAAGTCTACTGGCGTATGCGGGCGTCCAGCCTTCGTCCAGCCTATTAAAGAGGGCCCCCACCCGCTTGGACAGGGCTCTCCCCGGCTCGGTCGTCCGACCCGGCTCGGCGCCGGTTCTCCCGGGGTACCCGCTTGGGCAGCACTCGAAGCGCCTCGCCTATGTCCGCCACCTCCACCACGCGCATGCCCGCCGGGACCTTCCCGGGGTCGCCCGGGACCAGCGCGTGGGTGAAGCCCAGCCGGGCCGCCTCCGCCAGGCGCCGCTGCACTCCGGTGACCCGCCGGACCTCGCCGGCCAGGCCCACCTCGCCGATCGCCACCAGGTTCTTCGGCAGCGGGGTGTCGCTCGCGGCGCTCGCCAGGGCCAGCGCCACCGCCAGGTCCGCGGCCGGCTCGGAGAGCTTCACGCCGCCGACCGTGGCGCTGTAGATGTCCCGCTTGCCCAGCGCGCTGATCCGGCCCCGCTGCTCCAGCACCGCCAGCATCATCGACACCCGCGAGGTCTCCAGGCCCGAGGTCGTGCGGCGGGGCGAGGGGATCTGCGAATCGACGGTCAGCGCCTGCACCTCGGCCACCAGCGGGCGCCTGCCCTCCAGCGTCACCGTCAGGCAGGTGCCCGGGACGGGCTCGGCGCGCCGGGTGAGGAACAGGCCGCTGGGATCCGCCAGACCGGTGATGCCCTCGTCGTGCAGCTCGAAGCAGCCGACCTCGTCCGTCGCCCCGTAGCGGTTCTTCACGCCGCGCACCAGGCGCAGGCGCGCGTGCCGGTCCCCCTCGAAGCTCAGCACCACGTCGACCAGGTGCTCCAGCAGGCGCGGGCCGGCGATCGCGCCGTCCTTGGTGACGTGACCGACCAGCAGCGTGGCCATGCCCCGCTCCTTGGACGCCCGGATCAGCGCGCCCGCCACCTCGCGCACCTGCGCCATGCCGCCCGGAGCGCCGTCGATCTCCGGCGAGGCCACCGTCTGCACCGAGTCCAGGATCAGCAGGGAGGGCTTGACCGAGTCGAGATGGCCCAGCACGGCGGCCAGATCCGTCTCGGCCGCGAGGTAGAGATGGTCGTCGATCGCGCCGATGCGGTCCGCGCGCAGGCGCACCTGGCTCGCGGACTCCTCACCCGTCACATAGAGCGTGCGGTGCTCCTCGGAGGCGGCCTTCGCCGCCACGTCCAGCAGGAGCGTGGACTTGCCGACGCCCGGCTCGCCCGCGATCAGCACCACCGCACCGGGCACGAGGCCGCCGCCCAGCACGCGGTCCAGCTCGTCCACCCCTGTGCTGCGGGCCGTGGCCTGCCGGCCGTCGACCTGGCCGATCGGCAGCGCGGCCGAGGAGACGCGGCCGGGCGCCGTCGTGCGCACGGCGGGCGCGCCGTACTCCTCGACCGTGCCCCACGCCTGGCACTCGGGGCAGCGGCCGAGCCACTTGACGGTGGTCCAGCCGCACTCGGTGCAGCGGTAGGAGGGCCGGTCCTTGGCGGACGAGCGAGAAGTGCGGGCAGCCATGCGAGCCACCGTAGCGGGGGCCACTGACAGCCCGGGCCGCCCGTCGGGTCCTTCGGCCGCCCCTCGGGTCCTTTACCAGAACCGCGGCGCTGCCTGATCCCGCTGATCCCGCCGTCCGGGGGAGCTTCCCCCGCAATCACAGGGGGGACAGCGCAGCCGTGTCCCCGTTTTATGGGGGAACGTCACCCGAATGGGTTAAACCTGCGTCCGCAACGGCAGCAACGGCCCGTCACCGGCCTACCGTCGCCGGGATGATGACCAGGAGGCCAGAGCACCGCCCGCATGCCACCGGCGCGCACCGCGCACACCGCGGTGCGCCGCGCGAGGCCCGCCCGCCTCGGGACAATCAGAACAATCAGACCGCGCAGGGTGCCGCCCGGAAGGCCGCCCACGAGCAGGGCCCGGCACCCGAAGCCGCCGGCGCGGTCGCGGAGACGGCCGAGACGACTGAGACGGCCGAGGTGAATGAGGCGGGGGAGACGACGGAGGCGGCGGAGACGGTCCGCATCCCCGCCGTGCCGTCCGGCCCGCACGACACGCTCGCGCAGCAGCCCCCCCTCCGCTACGACCCGCACCTCGACGGACTCTTCACCTACTGCCTGTCCGTGCTCTGCGAGCACGACGCCGCGATCGCGGCCCTCGGCGAGGCCCTCGCCCTCGCCGAGAAGCGGGCCGAGCGGGCCCCCGCCGACGAGGAGCTGCGCCGCTCCTGGCTCTACGCACTCGCCCGCTG
The DNA here is from genome assembly GCF_051386455.1 of Streptomyces sp. URMC 124. Taxonomy (NCBI): domain Bacteria; kingdom Bacillati; phylum Actinomycetota; class Actinomycetes; order Kitasatosporales; family Streptomycetaceae; genus Streptomyces; species Streptomyces sp. URMC 124. The sequence goes on along the minus strand of NZ_JBPQTS010000074.1, from coordinate 10,772 downwards.
GGCCTGCCTGCGCCGGCTCGCCGCCCCGGACGGCCCGGGCACCCCGGTCGGCCCGGGCACTCCGGACGGTCCGGGCACTCCGGACGGTCCGGGCTCCGGGCCGCCCGCCGCGCCGGACCCGTACCGCCGGGCCGAGCTGGCGCTGCTCGCCTGGCCCGAGGCCGCCGGGACCACCCCCGAGCAGCGCGAAGCACTCGAACTGGCCGTCCGGCACGGGCTGAGCGCCACCGAAGTCGCCGCCGTCCTCGGTTCGGAGACCGACGCCGCGCGCGCCCTGATGTCCTCCGCGGCCTGCGAGGTCGAGCGCACCCGGACCGCCCTGGCCGTCGTGGAATCGGGCCGCTGCCCCGTCGTCGCCCGCTTCTCGGGCGACACCCAGGTGCTGCTGGGCGCGGCCCTGCGGCGCGAGCTCGTGCGGCACGTCGACGACTGCGCCGACTGCCGCCGCACCGCCGAGCGGTCCACCGCCGGCGAGCCCTGGCCCGGCACCGCCGCCTCCTCGGCCCCCCTGCCCCTCCTGCTGGCGCCGCGGGCCGCCGCGTACGCCGCCATGCTCTCCGCCGCGAGCGCGGGCCGGCAGCGCGGCGCCCGGGCGCCCGCCGCCCCCCGCTTCGACCGGCGCGGCTACCCCGTCGACCCCAAGGACCGCACGGCGCGCCGCAGCCGCCTGCGCGGCCGGGCCGTCACCACGACCGTCGTCGCCGCGGTCGTCGCCGCGCCCGTCCTCGCCCTGTGGGCCGCGTGGAGCGGCGCGCCGGAGACGGCGGAGACGCGCCCGGATCCCGCCGCCGTCTCCTCGAAGGAGGCCGGCGCCGTCAGCGAGCACCCCTACCGGGGGCCGGGGCCCGCCCCGCGGCCCGTCGGCACGGGCGCCACGCCGGGGCGTGTGGTCACCGGCGTCTCGGTGGCGGTCATCGGGCCGGACGGCAGACCCGTACCGCCTCCGCGGCCCGGTGCCGCCCCGCCCTCCCCGGCCGGCAGGGCGGCCGCCCCGCTGCCCGTGCCTGCCGGGCAGGTCCCTCCCGGCCAGGCGCCCGCCCCCGGCCGGCTGGCCGTCGCGGCGCAGCCCAGCGGCACCGCCACGGTCGTCACGCTGACGGCGAGCGGCGGGCAGGCGGTGGTGTGGTCGATGACGGCCGACGCGCCGTGGCTGCGGCTGAGCCGGCCGGGCGGCGTCCTGCAGCCCGGGGAGAGCGTGACCGTGGTCGTCGAAGTCGACGCCGAGCGGGAACCGGTGGGAGCGTGGCACGCGCGGGTGACCGTCGCGCCGGGCGGCACGACGGTGGCGATCGAGGGCCGGGGCCGCCCGGTCGTCTCGTCGCCCGCGGCCACCCAGCCCCCGGCGACGCCACCGGGCACCCCACCGGCGTCGGCGGCGGCCACCCCGCCGTAACCCACCCACCCTCGCTCGGCACCGCCGGGCTCCGCCGTTCCGGTTGCGCACCGTCGCGGCGGTTTCCAGAGGTGCGCGGGCGCCCGTGGCCGTCACACGGCCGTCACGGTCCGGGCCTTCACTTCCGCCGCCGCGGGCCGGTCAGGCTCCGGGCCTTCACTTCCGCCGCCGCGGCGCACCACCACGAGGTTCCTGTCCGGCGGTGCCGGACCGGCCCCGGCGTGGGGCGGGCCGCCGAAGCGGTGACCCGCAAGCCCCGCAGGGAGGGCGCAGAGCTACGGGCGGGGATCCGCCGGATGCGGGGCCATCGGCAGCAGCGCAGCCATCCGCTCCTCGCAGAGCTCGACCAGCCGCCCGTAGGCCTCCTTGCCCATCATCTCCGTGAGCTCCGGCCGGTACGTCACGTAGACCGGGTCGCCGGCGCCGTGCGCCGACGTCGCCGAGGTGCACCACCAGTGCAGGTCGTGCCCGCCGGGGCCCCAGCCGCGGCGGTCGTACTCGCCGATGGAGATCTGCAGGACGCGCGTGTCGTCCGGCCGGTCGATCCAGTCGTACGTCCGCCGCACCGGCAGCTGCCAGCACACGTCCGGTTTGGTTTCGAGCGGCTCGCGGCCCTCCTTCAGGGCGAGGATGTGCAGGGAGCACCCCGCGCCGCCGGCGAAGCCCGGCCGGTTCTGGAAGATGCACGAGCCCTTCCAGCGGCGCGTCTGGCGGTCGCCGTCCTCGTCGAGCTGGGTCCAGCCGGAGTCCGTGCCCACGTCGTGGAACTGCCAGATCTCGGGCGTGAGCCGCGCCACGTGCCCGGCCACCCGCTCCTCGTCGTCCTCGTCGGAGAAGTGCGCGCCCAGCGTGCAGCAGCCGTCGTCGGCTCGCCCGGCCTGGATGCCCTGGCAGCCGCTGCCGAAGATGCACGTCCAGCGCGAGGTCAGCCACGTCAGGTCGCAGCGGAAGACCTGTTCGTCGTCGGCGGGGTCGGGGAACTCGACCCAGGCGCGGGCGAAGTCGAGCCCGACCTCGTCGGAGACCTCCGGCCGCTCCGCCGGAGCCGCCGGGTTCTTCGAGGTCACCGAGGTGCTGGAGGAGGTGCTGGAGGCCGCGGCGGAGCGCTCGCGCTTTTTGCCCTGCTTGCCCTGCTTGGCCTTCTTCGTCTTTGCCACCCCACAAGCCTATGCGCCCCCGGCCCCCGCAGTAGCGTTCAGGCCATGAGACTCGGTGTCCTCGATGTGGGTTCGAATACGGTCCATCTGCTCGTGGTGGACGCGCATCCGGGCGCCCGCCCCCTGCCCGCGCACTCCCACAAGACCGAGCTGCGCCTCGCCCAGCTCATCGACCAGGACGGGGCGATCAGCGACAAGGGCATAGACCGCCTCGTCGCCGTCCTCCAGGACGCCCTGCAGGCCGCCGAGGACAAGGGCTGCGAGGATGTCCTGCCGTTCGCCACCTCCGCCGTCCGCGAGGCCGCCAACGCCGACACGGTCCTGGCCCGCGTCCAGAAGGAGACCGGCCTCACGCTGCCGGTCCTGACCGGCGACGAGGAGGCGCGCCTGACCTTCCTGGCCGCCCGCCGCTGGTTCGGCTGGTCGGCCGGAAAACTTCTGGTGCTCGACATCGGCGGCGGCTCCCTGGAGATCGCCCTCGGCATGGACGAGGATCCGGACGCCGCCGCCTCCCTCCCCCTCGGCGCGGGCCGCCTCACCACCGCCTGGCTGCCCGGCGACCCGCCCGACCCCACGGACGTCCGCGCGCTGCGCCGCCACGTCCGGGCCCAGATCGCCCGGATCGTCGGCGACTTCGCGCGCCTCGGCCCGCCCGACCACGTCGTCGGGACCTCGAAGACCTTCAAACAGCTCGCCCGCATCGCCGGCGCCGCCCGCTCCACCGAGGGCCTCTACGTCCAGCGCGCGCTGAGCCGCCGCGCCCTGGAGGACTGGGTTCCCCGGCTCGCCACCATGACCGCCGCCCAGCGCGCCCAGCTGCCGGGCGTCTCGGAGGGCCGGGCACACCAGCTGCTGGCGGGCGCGCTGGTCGCCGAGGGAGCGATGGACCTGTTCGGGGTGGACGAGCTGGAGATCGGCCCGTGGGCGCTGCGGGAGGGCGTCATCCTGCGCCGCCTGGACCACCTGCCGGTGAACAGGGAGGGCTGACCCGCCACATCGGAGGTACCCGCACGCCGTACGAGAGGCGGTCGTACGCTGTCCCTCGTGACAGAGCCAGTGGTGCGCATCCCGGATGCGAAGGTCGCGCTGTCCACGGCCTCGGTCTATCCCGAGTCGACGGCGACGGCCTTCGAGATCGCCGCACGCCTGGGCTACGACGGTGTCGAGGTCATGGTGTGGACCGACCCGGTCAGCCAGGACATCGAGGCGCTCCGCCGCCTCTCGGACTACCACCAGGTGCCGATCCTGGCCGTGCACGCCCCCTGCCTGCTGATCACCCAGCGCGTCTGGTCGACCGACCCGTGGGTCAAGCTCCAGCGCGCCCGTACGGCCGCCGAGAAGCTCGGCGCGAGCACCGTCGTCGTCCACCCGCCCTTCCGCTGGCAGCGCGGTTACGCCCGGGAGTTCGTCCGCGGCGTCTGGCGGATGGCCGACGAGACCGACGTCCGCTTCGCCGTCGAGAACATGTACCCGTGGCGCTACCGCGACCGCGAGATGCTCGCCTACGCGCCCGACTGGGACGTCACCAAGGACGACTACCGCCACTTCACCGTCGACCTCTCGCACACGTCCACCGCCCGGACGGACGCCATCGCGATGATCGACCGGATGGGCGACCGGCTCGCCCACGTCCACCTCGCCGACGGCAACGGCTCCGCCAAGGACGAGCACCTCGTGCCCGGCCGCGGCAAGCAGCCCTGCGCCGAACTGCTGGAGCGCCTCGCCACCCGCGGTTTCGACGGCCATGTGGTGATCGAGGTCAACACCCGCCGCGCCATGTCCTCGGCCGAGCGCGAGGCCGACCTCGCCGAGGCCCTCGCCTTCACCCGGCTGCACCTGGCCTCGCCCAGCCGCGTGCCCCGCTCGTGAGCACGGAAGAGGGCACGTCCGGGAGCTCGGGCACTCCTGGGAGCCCGGGCCCCGGAGCCCCCAGGAGACGCGGCCGCCCCGCCCGTACGGACGCGGGCGGCGGTCCCGGCGCCCGCGAGCGCATCCTCGCCGCCGCCCGCGCCGAATTCGCCGAGCGCGGCTACGACAAGGCGTCTATCCGCGCCATCGCGCGCGGCGCGGCCGTCGACCCGGCGCTCGTCCACCACTACTACGGCCCCAAGGAACAGATCTTCGCGGCCGCCGTGGCCACCGACTTCGCCCCCGCGCTCGAAGCGCCCGGCGTCGTCCGGCCCGGCGACCGGGACGGCCTGGGCGAGCGGCTCACCCGCTTCATCCTCGGCCTGTGGGAGAACCCGGACACCCGCGACCAGCTGCTCGCGATCGTCCGCTCGGCCGTAGCCAACGAGACGGCAGCCGCCGTCTTCCGCGACCTCGTCACCACCCGGCTCATGGCCCGCATCGCGGGCGAGCTCGACGTCACCGATCCCCAGCTGCGCTCGGAGCTGGCCGCGGCCCACCTCGTGGGCATCGCCATGCTGCGCTACGTGATCAAGGTCGAGCCGCTGGCCTCGGCGGACCTGGAACAGGTGATCGCGATGGCCGCACCGGCAGTCCAGCGGCACCTGACCGGGGACGCGTAAACGCGAAAACGCCGCCCCGGCAGGGTGCCCGCGCCCTCATGCGGGCCTCGGGCGTAGCGAGCGAGGACATCGGCAAGCCGATCATCGCCGTGGCCAACTCCTTCACCGAGTTCGTCCCGGGCCACACCCACCTCGCACCGGTCGGCCGGATCGTCTCCGAGGCGATCAAGGCGGCGGGCGCCGTCCCGCGCGAGTTCAACACCATCGCCGTCGACGACGGCATCGCCATGGGCCACGCCGGCATGCTCTACTCGCTGCCCTCCCGCGACCTCATCGCCGACTCCGTCGAGTACATGGTCGAGGCCCACTGCGCCGACGCCCTGATCTGCATCTCCAACTGCGACAAGATCACCCCCGGCATGCTGATGGCCGCCATGCGCCTCAACATCCCCGTGGTCTTCGTCTCCGGCGGCCCCATGGAGGCCGGCCAGGCCACCCTGGTCGACGGCACGGTCCGCAAGCTCGACCTCATCAACGCCATCGTCGACGCGGTCAACGAGAACGTCTCCGACGAGGACGTGCTGCGCATCGAGGAGAACGCCTGCCCGACCTGCGGCTCCTGCTCCGGCATGTTCACCGCCAACTCCATGAACTGCCTCACCGAGGCCATCGGCCTCTCCCTGCCGGGCAACGGCTCCGTCCTCGCCACGCACACGGCCCGCAAGGCCCTCTACGAGAACGCCGCCCGCACGGTCGTCGAGATCACCAAGCGCTACTACGAGGACGGCGACGACTCCGTCCTCCCGCGCAACATCGCCACCCGCGCCGCCTTCGACAACGCCATGGCCCTCGACATCGCCATGGGCGGCTCGACCAACACGATCCTCCACCTGCTCGCCGCCGCCCAGGAGGCCGGGCTGGACTACGACCTGAGCGACATCGACGCCGTCTCCCGCCGCGTCCCCTGCCTCGCCAAGGTCGCCCCGAACGTCGCCCCCGGCGGCACCTACTACATGGAGGACGTGCACCGCGCGGGCGGCATCCCCGCCATCCTCGGCGAGCTCTACCGCGCCGGCCTGCTCAACGAGGACGTGCACACCGTCCACTCGCCCGGCATCAAGGAATGGCTGGAGGCCTGGGACGTGCGCGGCGGCTCGCCCACCCCCGAAGCCGTCGAGCTGTGGCACGCCGCCCCCGGCTGCGTCCGCTCCGCCACCGCCTTCTCCCAGTCCGAGCGCTGGGAGTCCCTCGACGTGGACGCCGCGGGCGGCTGCATCCGCGACGCCGCCCACGCCTACTCCAAGGACGGCGGCCTGGCCGTCCTCAAGGGCAACCTGGCGGTCGACGGCTGCGTCGTGAAGACGGCCGGCGTCGACGAATCGATCTGGACCTTCGAGGGCCCGGCCGTCGTCTGCGAATCGCAGGAAGAGGCCGTCGACAAGATCCTCACCAAGTCGATCAAGGAGGGCGACGTCGTCGTCATCCGCTACGAGGGCCCGCGCGGCGGCCCCGGCATGCAGGAGATGCTCTACCCGACGTCCTTCCTCAAGGGCCGCGGCCTCGGCAAGGCCTGCGCCCTCGTCACCGACGGCCGCTTCTCCGGCGGCACGTCGGGCCTGTCGATCGGCCACGCCTCGCCCGAAGCGGCGTCCGGCGGCACGATCGCCCTGGTGCGGGACGGCGACCGCATCCGCATCGACATCCCGAACCGCTCGATCGACCTCCTCGTAGACGACACCGAGCTCGCCACCCGGCGCGAGGCCCTCGGCGGCACGTACGCCCCGAAGAACCGCGAACGCAAGGTCTCGGCGGCGCTGCGGGCCTACGCCGCCATGGCAACCAGCGCGGACCGCGGCGCGGTCCGCGACGTCAGCCTCCTGGAGAAGGGCACGCCCTGAGCGGACGGCTCCGCAGGGTTCGGTCGGACGGTTCCGCTAGCTTCGCTTCCGGGCGCACGGCCCCGGGCGAGGCCCTGAGCCGACCGCCGGGCACACGGCCGGGCCGCTGACTGCCGACCGTCGGCCGATAGGTGAGGGCGCCTGCGCCTTTTCCTCCCGCCGCGGCGGTGCTCAGCCACGGCGGTGGTGGTCGGCGGTGCCGTGTGAGCTGGGCCCGTCCGTCGCGGGCGCGGCGGCGGCAGTCACCGCGGTGCTGGTTAACGCCAGCGCGCCGGATCCCCGGCGCTGACAGCGAACACCGTTCCGTCCGGCGCCGCGCCGAAGACCCGGCCGTCCGCCGCGACCGGCGCCGGCAGCAGGTCGAGGTAGCCGCGTCCGGCCCGGGTCAGCCGGGGGGACGTCTGCCCGAGCAGCGTCCCCTTGGCCGTGCCGACGGCCAGCAGCCGCCCGTCCGCGGCCGAGAAGTACACCCGGTCACCGTCGGCGGCGACCACCAACGCGGACGCATTGGCCACGGACGTGTCCAGCCGCCACAACTGCCCCCTGCGCTCGGCCGTCCCCACCGCCGTCAGCCCGCCGTCCGTGGACAGCAGGTACACCGCGTCCCCCCGGGCGTCGGCGACCGCGCTGGCGACGTTGAGCGGCGTGGCGAGCGGCACGCGCGTCTCGCGCCGCGTACCCGGGTCGTACCGGACGACGGCCGCCACCCGGTTGTCCTTGTCGGGAGCCGTCAGCAACAGCGCACCGGCCCCCGCCCCCACCGCGGTCAGGTCGCCGTCGGCCGTCCGGTCCCACAGCGTCGTCCCCCGCACCGGATCGACCGCGAGGATCCGCGTACGGTGCCGCCCCTGGCCGGCCGGCGCCACGGCGTAGGCCGGTCCCCGCCCGTAGAACGAGAAGACCGGCGCGGACCGCTCCGGCAACCCCAGTCCGTGCCGCCAGCGCTCCTTGTTGGTGGCGCCGTCGACGGCGGTCACCTTGCCGTCCCCGGCGATCAGCAGGACGGTGTCACCCGCGTGGTAGACCCGCCCGCGGTACGCGGAGACGTCCCGCGTCCAGCGCGGCTCACCGGTCGCCGGGTCCAGCGCCGAGAGCTGACCGCCGTCCCCGGACAGGACGTGGACGAGACCGCCGGAGACCACGGGGGCGGCGGACCCGGCCCCGGAGCCGGCCCCGGAGCCCGCGGCGCCGGCGCTTCGCCGCCAGGCGACCTTCCCGTCGGCGGCGTCAATACGAGCTGCCTGCACGCCCGGCGCGGAGCAGTACAGCGCTTCCCCTCCGTACACACACGACCCCGCCCGCACCGTGCCGTCCCCCGCCGCGTCCTCCGGCACGGACGTCTCCCACGGCCGCCAGTTCGCCGAGGCCACGGTGGGCCGCGTCTGCAGCGGCCGGTCCGCGCCGCCGCTGCTGCTCAGCGCCCACGTCCCGCCCGCGACGAGCGCGGCAGTCGCCACACCGGCGGCGACAAGCCACGGCACGCGCCGTCGCCGCCGGGGAAGCGGAGAGGCAGGAACGGAGGGAGAGGAGGGAGAGGAAGAGGGGGCGTCCTCACGAGCGTGGGGGACACGGACGTGGGTCGGCACGGAGTCGTCCGGCACGGCCACCTCGACGACCCGCCCCCCGTACGGAGTCACCCGCGGCAGGCGAGCCATGATCTCGTCCGGCGTCGGCCGCCGCTCCGGCTCCTTCGCCAGGCAGTCCTGGATCAGCGGTACGAGATCGGCCGGCACGCCCGTCAGGTCCGGCTCGGTGTGCACGACCTGGTAGGCGACGATGTACGGGCTCTCCGACTCGAACGGCCCCCGCCCCGTCGCGGCGTGCACGAGCAGCGACGCCAGCGCGAACACATCCGCCGCCGGCCCCACCTCGCGCGGCCGCTGGAACTGCTCGGGCGCCATGAACGGCGGCGTGCCGATCAGCTTCCCGGTCTCGGTCCGCAGCTCGCTGTCGTACGGGCGGGAGATGCCGAAGTCGATGACCTTGGGCCCGTCCTCGGCGAGCAGGACGTTGCTCGGCTTGAGATCCCGGTGCACGACGCCGGCCCGGTGGATGTCCCGCAGCGCCTCCGCCAGCCCGGCCGCCAGCCGCCGCACCTCCGCCGGTGTGAGCGGGCCGTTCCGCTTCACTCGTTCGGAGAGCGTGGGCCCGGGAATGTAGAGGGTGGCCATCCACGGCCGCTCGCCGTCGGGATCGGCGTCCACAACGGGCGCGGTGAATGCCCCGCTCACCCGCCGGGCGGCCGCGACCTCCTGCCGGAACCGCGCCCTGAACTCGGGATCCTCCGCGTATTCGGCGTGCACCACCTTGACCGCGAGCCGCATTCCGGAGGAGGAGCGGGCGAGGTGTACGACACCCATGCCGCCGGAGCCGAGACGCCCTTCCAGCCGGTACCGGCCGGCATAATCCGGATCCTCCGCTTCCGGGCCCGTCCCGGCATTGCGCAGCGGCGGCATTCCCCCACCCCCGTTGTCTGTCGGCCGCGAAGCGCGCGGCTTCCGGAGCCTAATCGATGAGATCCGGCAATCCCGGGAAGCCGTGCCGCGCCTTGCTAGCCTGCACTGCACATGACATTGCATGTCTTTGATCTACACAGCGCCGATCAACACGTCATTGATCGACGGTGAACGCTCAAGTGGGGGGAGTGCCGAATGGCCACCAGCGAGATCAACGCGATGAACGAGATCAACGAGATCGACGACCCCGACGGCGCGGGCAGCGCAATCGAGCACGACGCGAATGACGCACTGTCCGTGCAGACGGCAGCCGCCACCGTCTACTACCCGGTCGCCCCGGGCCAGCAGGTCAACGTCCGCCGCGGCCCGAACACCGGCAGCCAGATCGTCCGCGTCCTGCCCGAGGACTCGCGCGTCGCCATCCGCTGCCAGACCCGCGGCGAAACGATCACCGGCCCCTACGGCACCACCGACATCTGGGACAGCATCGCCCCCGGCCAGTACGTGTCCGACGCGTATGTGAAGACCGGCAGCGACGGCTTCGTGACCATCCGCTGCTCCTGACGGCTCCCACCGCTCGATCGACATAATCGAGCCATGAGCGAAGAGCCCGAAGGACCTCAGCCGGAACCGATCAGGTTCTTCGGCACCACATGGGTGAACCACGACGGCGGGTACGCCCTGCGCCGCGTCGGCGCCGGCGTAGGCGCGCTGGCCGCCGCCGCGGCGGGCGCACTGGTCCTGCGCTTCGGCTACGAGGGCCTGGCCATCGCCAAGGTGGGCGGCCTGGTCAACACCATGGTGGTCGTCGCGTTCGCGGTGTGCAGCGCACTGTCCTTCCGCCGCACGTGGGAACGCTTCGGCCGCCGCCCCGACCCCGCGGCCGACCCGCACGCCGAGCGGTCCATGCAGAGCCTGATGATGATCGGCTTCATCGGCTCGCTCCTTGCCTACGCACTCCGCACGCTGAAGGAAGCCCCCGGCGAGCAGCTCCACCGCCGCGAGTACGAGGAGTCCGTCGCGCGGTACGAGCGGCGGACGGAGCGGAAGCGCAAGGGCAAGGGCAAGCGCTGGCGGTAGGTGGCGCCGACCGGGGTGGCACCAGAGCCCCGAAACCTCGTGTAGTGTTCTCCGAGTTGCCGCGGGGTCCGCAAGGACGGCGAGGCAGCCACTCGAGCCGCACCGGCGGCAATCACCACTGCACGGCCCCTGAACGGGATGGATTTCGGCCTGCCGAAATTCGGACTGTGAAGGCCTCGGACTCCGATTAGGAGTCACCGGGGAAATCCGCTAAAGTAGTGATCACGCCGGAAGGCGCGAGAAACCCCGCTCCAACAGGGGGCCGGAAACGAATTCGGACCGGAAACGGCCCGGAAAACGGATCTGGTAAGGTTGGA